>JACDCM010000026.1 GCA_013817545.1 Gemmatimonadaceae bacterium
GTCAAGTGATGCGCAGTAGATCTTGATGTCAGGATGCGCGGTAGTAAGTCGTCGAACACCTTCCGGAGCGGCGACCAAGCACATGAAGCGAATGTCGGTCGCGCCGGCACGTTTAAGCGATGCTACCGCAACCGCTGCGCTTCCACCCGTAGCGAGCATGGGGTCGAGCACAAAGAATTGTCGCTCGCTCGCGTCCCCCGGCACCTTGAAGTAGTAATCGACAGGCTCGAGCGTCTCGTGATTTCGGTACAGGCCTATATGGCCGACGCGCGCCGACGGGACCAGTCGAAGGATTCCTTCCACCATCCCAAGCCCTGCGCGGAGGATCGGCACCAGAGTCAGCTTTTTTCCGCTCACACGCCATCCGCTCGCAGGCTCGAGCGGCGTTTCCACGGGAGTCGATTCGAGAGGCAAATCGCTTGTAGTCTCATATGCCATGAGCATAGCGATTTCGTCCACAAGCTCCTTGAATATCTTCGTTGGCGTCGAGCGATCACGCAGGATGGTGAGTTTGTGTTGAATCAACGGGTGCCGCGTGATCGCAAGCGCGGGAAAGTCGGAAGCAGTGTGCATGCCGAATGCTAATGGATTTGTAATTTGGTACGCCAGACCGAGCGTCAATCTCCGCAGGTCGTCATTCTGTTTCCTGCCTTTCCGCGGTGTGGCTTCAGAACTACCTTGTCGGAATGAATGAATACCAAGCCGTTATCCTCAAGCTTTCGTCGCGCACGCAGGAGGATGAGGACGCGCTTACGGATCTGCTCAACGAGCGAAGCCGTGGAGGCTGGACTCCGACCCTCATGTCGAAGGACCAGCAACGAATTACGCTCGTCTTTTGCCGGTTGACGGAGGTTGCAGCGGAGTTGGGGACCGGTAGGGCGGGCGGGGAACAGGTATAAAGGCCGGCATCGACATGCTGAATGCGCGGTCATTTGCCATTGTCGGCCTGGTGTCGCTACTGGCGTCCGACGTCACCGTTCGGGCGCAGGCAGCCGGTTCCGCCACCGCGCGTCTCCACTCCCTTTTTGCTGAGGCGTGGACGTTCGAGCTTCGGGAGGACCCCTTTCTCGCCACCGAAGCCGGCGTTGAGCTGCACAACAGCAAGCTCCCTTCCGTAACGAAAGTGGATGAAGTTCGGCGTGCGCGTGTGCGGCGTTCGTATCTCGGCAAATTACGAGCAATTCCGCGTAGCCGTCTAGGCGCGCGTGACAGGGTGAGCTACGACATGTTCGATCGAATGCTCGAGGATCGCATAGCCGAGTTCGAGTTCGGATCGTACCGAATTCCCATTCTCGCGGACGCGGGATTCCACATCGAGTTCGCGCAGCTCGCAAGCCGGGTTCCGCTTGGAACGACGCGCGATTACGAGAACTATATAGCGCGTCTGAACGCGTTTCCTGAGTACACGCGTCAGAATATCGGGATAATGCGCGAAGGTATGGCAGCCGGCTTCACGATACCAAAAGTCACAATGCAGGGCTACGATGTCACCATTGCGACCCATGTCGTTGACGACCTGACGAAGAGCGTCTTTTACAAGCCCTTCGAATCCTTTCCGACAACGGTACCCGAGGGCGATCGGGAACGGCTGCGCGAGGCAGGCAAGCGAGCGATTGCCGACGGTGCGATTGCCGGATATCGCGCCTTTCTCGACTTCATGACCACTGACTACGTGCCTCGTGCGCGCACGACACTCGGCGCTTCGGAACTGCCCAACGGGAGAGCGTATTACGACTATCTTGTCCGTTCATATACGACACTCGATGTAACTCCCAAGCAAGTGCACGATATTGGCCGGGAGGAAGTCCGCCGTATTCGCGCGGAGATGGACGCCATTATCCGTGCGACGGGCTTTACGGGCGACTTTGCCGCATTTCTCACCTTTCTGCGAACTGACGCTCGCTTTTACGCCAAAACGGGCGAAGAGCTTCTCAAGGAAGCTTCCTGGATTGCAAAGCGCATGGATGGTCAGCTTCCGCTGCTTTTCAAGACGCTGCCAAGACTGCCGTACGGGGTGGAAGCAGTTCCCGCGCACCTCGCACCGAAGTACACGGCAGGACGGTATATCTCGGCGCCGAAGGGGAGCACGCGGCCAGGCTACTATTGGGTGAATACGTACGCGCTCGAAAGCCGCCCGCTTTACGCACTCGAGGCGCTAACGCTGCACGAAGCGGTGCCGGGTCATCATCTACAGTTTGCGCTCAGCCGAGAGTTGGAGGGGTTACCCGAGTTTCGCCGCTTCGCCGGAATCTCCGCATACTCGGAGGGCTGGGGACTGTATTCCGAGCGGCTCGGCCTCGAGGCAGGGTTCTACAAGGATCCGTACAGAAATTTCGGACGGCTGACTTACGAGATGTGGCGCGCATGCCGGCTGGTAGTCGACACGGGACTTCACTCCATGGGCTGGACGCGCGATCAGGCAATGGAATTCATGGCGTCGAACACCGCGCTTTCCCTGCATGAAGTGAAGACGGAAACGGACCGCTACATTTCGTGGCCCGGTCAGGCGTTGGCGTACAAGATGGGAGAAATCAAGATCCGGGAATTGCGGGGAAAGGCAGAGGCGCAGCTGGGAGACCGGTTTGACGTACGGGAATTTCACGATGTGGTGCTACGTAATGGGGTGGTGCCACTGACCGTGCTGGAGGGGGAGGTGAATACGTGGCTAGCTTCCCAAAAGCGGAGGTAGTCAGCAGTAGCACACCATATTCCCTCGGCCGGCGCGTGCCCGCGCGAAATCGGAACGAACTTCAATAAAGCATCCTACGACATGCAACTCACTTTCCTCGGCGCCGCGCGTGAAGTCACCGGTTCCTGTCACCTCCTCGAGGTCAATGGCCACGCGGTGATGCTGGATTGCGGAATGTTTCAGGGCAAACGTTCGGACTCCAGTGAAAAGAATCGCACAATCCCGCATCCCGTCGCGCAGATCGATGCAGTAGTTCTGAGCCACGCGCACATCGATCACGCCGGCCGGCTCCCGTTTCTGGCCAAGCTCGGCTACGACAAGACAATCTTCTGCACACCGGCTACTCGCGACCTGACGGCGATCATGCTGGCGGACTCGGCGCACATTCAGGAGAAAGATGCGCAGTACCTGAACCGCCGAAATGAAACGCCGGTTCCTCCGCTCTACACACTGCGTGACGCAGCCAGAGTGCAGGAGTTGATGGTCGCGATTCCCTATCACAAGCCGTTTGATGTGGTGCCTGGTGTGCGCGCCACCTATTTCGACGCAGGTCACATCCTGGGTTCAGCCAGTGTTCTACTCGAGTGCACTGAAAACGGGGTGACCAAGTGCGTGCTTTTCTCGGCTGACATTGGACGCTGGGGGCTTCCCATCATTCGGGATCCCGAGATGCCTGGAGGCGCCGATGTAGTGATCATGGAGTCGACTTACGGCAATCGCGATCACGAGAGTGTAGACGGCGCTCGCGAGCGTCTCGCGCGAGTCATTCGCGAGACGGCCGCCAAGGGTGGGCGGATAATGATTCCGGCCTTTGCAGTCGGCCGCACGCAGGAGATCGTGTATGACCTCCACGTTCTGGCTCGATCGGGAGAGATTCCGGCCATACCGATCTTCGTCGATAGCCCGTTGGCGATCGATGCGACGACTATTTTCGCGCAGCACCCGGAGGTTTTCGACCAGAGCGAGGATCTCATTCAGCGGGTGGAGCACCTCTTCCACCACGGCCAGGTGCGCTACACACGCAAGCCGGAGGAATCGAAAGCGCTCAACCAGATGAACGGACCGATAATAGTCATCGCTGCGTCCGGCATGGCGGAGACGGGCCGCATCGTACACCATCTGAAGAATGGCGCCGCGAATCCAAATAACACGATACTGATTGTCGGGTTCCAGGCCGAACACACGACGGGTCGCCGCATTGTGGAGAAGCGGCCAGTGATCAAGGTCCTTGGAGAGGAAGTGGAGTTGCGCGCGCGGGTCGAGGTCATAAACGGTTACAGTGCACATGCAGACAGGACGGAGCTCAAGCGCTGGCTGGACGGCGTCAAGTCAGAATCGCCGAATCTCACGGACGTCCACCTCGTGCATGGCGAGCCCGAGGCGCAGGATGCGCTCGCCGAAAGTTTGAACTCGAGCGGATATCGCGTTAATTCTCCCGCTCGGGGCAGCCGAGTCTCTTTCTGACCAACTCGCGATGACTGCGTCACCACTACGACCCGAAAAGAAGCCTCGTCCTGACGCCGCGGACAGGATTCTGCGCGCCACGGCGCGCGCGATCGTGCATTCCGGTGCTGTAGCGGTAACCATGAGCGAGGTAGCTGAGGAAGCAGCGGTGAGCAAGGGACTCATCCACTACCATTTTCACGACAAGGAAACGCTTCTCGCGCGGCTGGTAGAGTGGATCACTCGTAGCCTGCTAGAGCGTGAGCGAAGTGCGTTGGCTGATTCGGCGCCGCGGCAGGCGGTGGATGATCTTTGGCGCTGGCTGGAGGGCGAGCTGGGGCGCGGTCACATCCGGGTGTTGAACGAGCTATCGGAGTGGCGCGGCGAGCTGGTGATGAGATCCATTCGCGAGTCAGCGAGGTCGCGGCGAGTGGCGGCCGCGAGTACCGTCGAGCATCTGTTTCAGCTTCTGGGACTTCGGCTGCGTGTGCCAAGCGGGCTCGTCGCCGAGGTCGTTGTCGCGTTCATGGATGGGCTGGCGGTGTCGAGCGTGGTAGCACCGGAAGCGAACCCGCGCGCGTCGTTCGATGTGATGTGGTTGGCGTTGTTAGGTTTGGCGGAGTGACGGGATTGCGGATTGCGGACTGAACTGCGAGCTGCGAATTGCATACTATAACCGAGAGTCAATGACGGTCATGCGAGTGCGGGCGGGTACAAGTGGCTATGCGTACAACGAATGGAAGGGGAGTTTCTACCCTTCCAATCTCAAGGCTGACGACATGCTGGGCTACTACGCCGCTCGCTTCTCTACGGTGGAGATCAACAACACATTCTACCGCACGCCGTCGGAGAGTACTCTCGTAAATTGGGCGGAAAGCGTGCCCGATGGCTTCACCTTCGTATTGAAGGCCTCGCAACGGATCACGCACGTGCGGCGGCTGAGAGAAGTGAGCACTGAAGTTGGTTTTTTCCTGCAGACAGCGTCCGTGCTCGGCGAAAAATTGGGCCCTACGCTTTTTCAGCTTCCGCCCAACATGAAGAAGGATGTGGTCAGGCTCACCGAATTTCTCGCGTTGATACCACGCACGTGGCGTGCGGCGGTGGAGTTTCGTCACGCATCCTGGTTCGACGAAGAAGTGTTCGACGCGTTGCGTTCGCACGATGTTGCTTTGTGCCTGGCAGACACGGATGAGGAGACGACGCCATTCGTAGCCACGGCGTCCTGGGGATATATGCGTTTGCGCCGCGTGGTGTATGACGAAGCGGATCTTGAAGCGTGGGCACAACGCGTGTTGGCGCAGAGTTGGGGGGAGGCGTTCGTTTTCTTCAAACATGAGGACGAAGCGACAGGTCCGGCGCTGGCAACGCGGTTCATGGGGTTGGTGAATCCAACACCCAGGGCATCCGGCTAGGCCCGGATCCGCTCGCCGCCGCGCGCGCGATCGTGGCATTTCCGGTGCTGTATCAGTAACGATGAGCGAGGTGGCTGAGGAAGCAGCGGTGAGGCCCGACAACGTATCAGGCCCATGCTCAACCCGAGGGAAGAGCTGTTGCCCAGCTGACAATTGTGCTCGTTAGCTCTTCCAGCACCTGGGAGTCCGTGCGCCCCGTGCGCTTCAGCACGGAGAATGAATGATCGGCGCCCTCAACAATGTGGAGCGTTGCATGCGCCTCAAGTTTGCGTGTCAATGGCTCGAGTAGCACGAGATCGGCGAGATCGTCGCGAGTTCCTTGAAGAAAGAGCATTGGAATTCTGATTCGCGAGAGGTGTTCGGCCCGCTTCACATCCGGTCGCTTGGGAGGGTGAAGAGGAAATCCAAGAAAAAACAATCCTCGTACTCCATCGAGAGGTTCATTGGCGGCAGCAGACGAGGTCATTCGACCGCCGAATGATTTGCCGCCCGCGATAATCGGCAACTTCGGGAGCGCGCTACTTGCCGCGCGAACGGCGGCGCGCACTGTTTGTTCGGCGACAGTTGGTGAATCAGGACGCGCGCTTCTGGATTCCATGTAGGGAAAGTTGAATCGCAGCGACGCAATTCCACGCGCGGCTAGCGAGTCGGCTACCGACTGCATAAATGAGTGTCGCATGCCAGCCCCAGCGCCGTGGGCGAGAACGGCGAGCAGTTGTGGGTTCGACGGCTCCAGGAGAAGGGCGGAGACAGGTGGGGCTGTATCGTCGTCGCCGGCGTGGAACTGAAGTTCTCGCAAGGTGAGGGTACCCTGTCTATTCTGTTTGTGGGGATCGCGGGACGAGATACCGCTCACGTTTACCGGCTTGCCGATGCGGAGGGATTCCAACGTGAGCGGTGAGCTCGCCCAAGCCAGCGGTGGAAGTTGTCGAATCGTTGCCCGGGAAAGGTGTACCGGCATCCCACCAGCTGTATCACCGGCGGCACAATTTGAATGGATAGAGTGGTAAGTCAAGCAAAGCTCGTACGGTGAACTTCCTCATTCCGCCACCAAGCTTCCCCTCCAAATGCGCCTGACGCGCGCACTCACGACGCTGCCGCTCGTTTTCGTGATGTATTTCAACATCTCCGGCGGCGCGTTCACAACCGAAGGGCTCGTCGCCGAAGTAGGACCAGGGATGGCGCTCCTTATTCTGCTGGTTATCCCGTTGCTCTGGTCGCTCCCGGAAACGCTCATAGTCGCGGAGCTCGCGAGCATGCTTCCGGTGGAAGGTGGCTACTACAGGTGGGTAGGGCGCGCCTTCGGTCCATTCTGGGCGTTTCAGAATGGCTGGCTGACATGGCTGTATTCACTCGTTGACATGGCCATTTACCCCGTGCTTTTCAACGCATACCTGGGATTTTTTTTCCCGGATCTGGGCGCCGCAGCACGTTGGGCTATTGCTCTGCTGGTGATCTGGGCCTCGACGGCGATCAATCTTCGTGGTGCGTTCAATGTTGGACGCGTCTCCGTTGTAGCCGGGGTCTTTGTTCTAGCTGGATTTCTTGCGCTTTCGCTTGCCGCACTGCCACAGATAGACCACGTACCGTGGAGGCCGTTCCTCAAGCCAGGAGAGACGCCGTTGGGTGCGCTCGGCATTGGAGCGGCGATCGCGCTCTGGAACTACATCGGGTGGGACAACGCGTCCACCGTCGAGGGGGAAATCGTGGATGCGGGCCGTACCTATCCCCGAGCGCTATGGTTCACGCTTCCATTGGTGGTGCTGGGCTACTTTGTGCCGTTGCTTGCGTCGCTCGGAGCCACCGACTGGACTACGTGGCGCGAAGGGGGATGGCCCGACATAGCACTCTCCGCGGCAGGTGCGCTGGGCGCTCCGATTGCTATCTGGCTAGCGGCCGCGGGGATGGTAAGTGCGCTTGCGCTTTTCAATTCATTATTACTGGCATATTCCCGCGTTCCGCTCGTGGTCGCGTCGGACGGCCTGCTTCCCGCAGCACTGACGCGGACAGATGCGCGAGGGACACCGAGGAACGCGATTGTTTTCTCAGCCGCTCTGTACTCCGTATTCGCGCTCGTGCCTTTCGCCGGCCTGGTCGTGGCGGATGTACTTCTTTACGCGCTCGCACTGTTCCTGGAATTTGGCGCGCTCATCGCGTTGCGAATGCGGGAGCCGGAGTTGCGCGGTCCGTTCCGGATTCCGCTCGGAACCGGCGGGGTGATTGCGGTGGCCGTTCTGCCTGCGGTGGTGCTGGTTATTGTCGTTGCGCTTGAGCTTCAGGACGCAGCTTATGGGTTGCCCGCAGTTGCCGGGGCACTGGCGGCGGCGGCGTTGGGGCCTGTCGCGTACTTTTTGGCTGTGAGATATCGGGGGAGAGTCTGAAGGATGGGACTGATGATCGAAGCACCACACTCGTTACGGGCAGGAGCGGTGTTATACGCGTTGCTGTCCAGCATTGCATCCGCAACCGCGCAGTCCACAAGCCTTCCAGACTCCTGCTCACGCGACTCGATACGCGCTCTGGAGCCAAGCGCGTCGCTGTACTGCATGGACCTAATACCTGTTCCAGATCTGCCGCTGTTGTCCGGCACCGCTAAGCTCGGCCACGCCAGATCGCCTTTTGGTGTCGCGCTCACGTCTGACGGTCACCATCTGTACGACATAACGATCACGCTGAGCGGTCTACCGGATCCGGGAACGCTCGGCGATTTCTCCGCTTATGTCGCGTGGGTAACGACTCCATTGCTCGAACCGATGACGAAGCTCGGTGCGGTTCGGAACGGCCGAACGGGCGTGGGCAAGGTAGGATTTAACAAGTTCCTGATACTCGTGACGGCGGAAGCATCGGCTGACGTCAAAAAGCGCGGTGGTCGCCTCGTCATCCGCGGGATGTCGCCGAGCAACTTGATGCAGCCGGTCGACGTCTCGGATTTACCACCGGGAATGGCGCGGGCGCCCGCAACAGGGCCGCACCAGCATATTGGTGACACCGGTCGCTGGAGCATGCCTCCGATGCATCCTGCGGTGTCGACGATGATTCCGGGCCTCGAGATGCTGCAACCCAACGTCACGCCTTTCCTGCCCGGAACGGGAGTTGACCTGGCTTCGCTGCCGCCCGCTCTTCCGCGCCGAGTTGTGCCGCTGAAAGATGGAGATACACTCGCGCTGGGGGCTGGGCTGGTTCGGAGGACGCTAGCCGGGAGAACCTTCGCGATGTACGGTTTTAACGGGCAGTATCCCGGACCACTCATTCGCGTCTCCGAGGGTGCGACGATCGTCGTCAACTTCACCAACCAGCTCGACATGCCGACGGCCGTGCATTGGCACGGCGTGAGGCTGGATAACAGGTTCGATGGTGTGCCGCATGTCACCCAGGAGCTGATTAAACCGGGCGAAACGTTCCGATATGTGGTGCGCTTCCCCGATGCCGGCATCTACTGGTATCACCCGCACCACAGGGAGGACATTCAGCAGGACATGGGGCTGTACGGCAATCTTCTGGTGCGCCCCAATCGCGCGGACTATTACAGCGCAGTGAACCGGGAAGAAGTTTTGATCCTGGATGACATACTTCTTGGAGAGGATGGTCCGGTCCCGTTTGGGAGCGAAGCACCCAGCCATGCCTTGATGGGACGGTTTGGAAACGTCTTCATGGTAAACGGCGAGCCGCAGTATCGTCTCCGCGTGAAACGGGGCGAAGTCATTCGGTTCTTTCTCACCAATGCTTCGAACGCACGGCCGTACAATCTCTCATTCGGCGTCCCGATGAAGATTGTGGCGTCGGACCTGGGGAAGTTCGAGCGCGAGGAGTGGGTAGAAAGCGTTGTCATCGCTCCTGCCGAGCGATACGTCGTGGAGGCGCGCTTCGACAAGCCGGGAGAAACTGCGCTCACTAATCGCGTGCAGGCCATCGATCACACCGCGGGCAGCTTCTTCGCCGAGACCGACACGCTGGGGCAGATTCTGGTGGCCGAGGAGCGGATATCAACGGACCATTCCGTCGCTTTCGCGCGCCTTCGCCGGAATGCTGACGTGACGGAAGACATTGAGCGCTACCGCCGGCATTTCAACAGGGATGTCGATCGGGAGCTGGTGCTTTCACTGCGAACGAAAAGCTTGCCGTTCGGCCTCGTGCAAGCTCTGCGTCTGGACACGGGATATGTGAATCCGGTGGAGTGGAGCGGCACGATGCCGATGATGGATTGGTTGAGTACCGGGCGTGAGATAGAGTGGATTCTCCGGGAGCCGTCGACCGGACGGGAGAATATGGCGATTGATTGGCGCTTTCGACGGGGCGACATCATCAAAATGCGACTGGCGAATGATCGTCACACCCTCCACGCAATGCATCACCCGATTCATATCCATGGCCAGCGTTTTCTGGTGCTCGAACGAAACGGCGTTCGGAATGACAACCTGGTCTGGAAGGACACGATGCTGCTTCCCGCAGGCTCCACCGCCGACATCCTTGTTGAGATGTCAAATCCGGGGAGGTGGATGCTTCATTGCCACATCGCCGAGCATATCGAGGCGGGAATGCATTTCGTCTTCGAGATTTCAGACTGAGGCCGGTAGCGGCGGTATTGCGCCGGAGGATGCTTTCCAATAACCATCGAATCCTTCCAGTCGTGGTTCGCGACTCCAATCTCCCACACCCCATCCCCTCCCTTATGCGTCCCTATTTTCTCCTTGCCGCGGTCGTCGCCGGGCAGCCGCTACTGCTCACCGCGCAAGCCCCAACTCTGTCGCCGGCCACGCGGCAGTTCGTAAGCATTGAAGCGCCGGTTGTCGCGCTAACGCGCGTCCGCGTGATCGATGGCACCGGTGCGCCCGCCGCCGCTGAACAGACTATAGTCATGGCCAACGGCAAGATCACGGCAGTGGGAAAGACGGGCTCAACGCGCGTTCCCGCAGGCGCACGCGTGGTCGAGCTGACTGGTCACACCGTGATACCAGGTCTGGTGGGCCTGCACGATCACACGTTCTACACCACCAGCGCTCGCAGCATGCAGCTCAACACGAGCGCCCCGCGGCTGTACTTGGGAAGCGGTGTAACGACGATCCGCACGACCGGAAGCATGTCGCCGTATTCCGAGATCAATCTCAAGCGGGTGATTGACAAGGGGGAAGCGGCCGGTCCCCGAATGTACATCACCGGACCGTATCTCACGGGAGAAACCGGATTGGGGGGAATGCACCAGCTGCTCACGCCGGAAGCCGCTCGGCGAGTTGTTGCGTACTGGGGGGAGGAGGGTGTCACGTGGCTCAAGTTCTACACGACTGTCAGTCGCGCTGCGATGGGCGCGGCGATAGATGAAGCCCACAAGCGTGGTATAAAGGTTACCGGGCATCTGTGCTCGGTGAGCTTCAGGGAAGCGGTGGCGCTTGGCATCGATAATCTGGAGCATGGACTGTTCGTCAACACCGACTACGATCCGGAAAAGAAACCGGATATGTGCCCCCAGGGCAGCATGGCCAAGCTCGGTACTCTCGATATGAAGAGCGAGCCAGTGAGTGCGACCTTCAAGGAGATGATCGACAAGAAGGTGGCGATGACATCGACGCTGGCGGTATTCGAGCTCTTCGTCCCGAATCGGCCACCTCTGGAACAGCGTGTGATCGATGCAATGGCGCCCGACGTTCGCACCGAATATCTCACTACGCGCTCGCAAATATCCGAGAACGCGGGCTTTGGTATCAGCCCCGAAGTGTTCAAGAAGGCTCTCGACTTCGAGTACGCATTCGTAAAGGCCGGAGGGTTGCTGGCGGCCGGAGTGGATCCCACCGGTAACGGCGGAGCACTACCGGGTTTCGGGGACCAACGCAACTTCGAGCTTCTCATCGAGGCGGGATTCACGCCGATAGAAGCGATTCAGATCATGACCTCAAACGGCGCAAAGGTGCTGGGCGCGTACGACCGCTTCGGGTCGGTCACCGCAGGGAAGCTCGCCGACCTGGTCGTGATCCGGGGTGACCCTTCCGTCAAGCCCGCGGACATTAGAAATGTCGTCACCGTATTCAAGGACGGAGTGGGCTATGACGCGCCAAAACTGATCGAGTCAGTAAGAGGACTCGTGGGAATTCGCTGAGGCTGCAGCGAAGCAGGCGCAAGGCGACCAGTGCGGGGGAAGGGATGGCGACGAGCACTCAGTTTTGTACTCGAGTCAGTTTCGCTGGCTGGAAGGCAGTTAGCGGGAAGCGGGAGGCGGCGAGCGATCCTCAGCTACCTGGCAGCGGGCACACCAGTCGTTGCGCGCAAGTGCGGGGCTAGCAAGCTTTGGTGATGCGTCGCAATCCCGCGTCACGAATTATCCGAGCGTTGCTGGTGGTGATGGTGCTGGCGTGGCTCGCGAGCCTTTCAGCGGTCGTCATCCACGCTCGTCGCGACCAGGCGCGCGCCGCCGACGCCATAGTTGTACTGGGTGCGGCGCAGTACCTGGGGCGTCCGTCTCCGGTTCTTCGCGCCAGACTGGATCATGCGCTGGCGCTCTGGCGCAGGGGACTCGCGCCAAGGTTGATCCTTACAGGTGGCACTGGGGTAGGGGATACGACGAGTGAGGCCGCCGTCGGACGGAGTTACGCGATCGGGCGCGGGGTTCCAGATAGCGCGATTTACACCGAGAACACAGGAAGAACAACGAGTCAGTCGCTTCGCGAAGTGGCCGCTTTCATGCGTGCACACGGGCACGATAGAGCTATCCTCGTGAGCGATCCGTTCCATATGCTGAGGTTGTCGGTCCTTGCCCGTCGTATGGGGATGGAGCCTCTGACTTCACCAACCCGGACCAGCCCGATTTCGGCGTATTCGAGCGGCGAGTGGAAATACCTGCTGAGCGAATCATTCAAGGTTCCGTTTGCCTACCTGTTCGAGAGGAGATCTGATCGGTGAAGAAAAGTCTTGTAATTAAGACGCGATGCGTTGCAGGGCTATTCATGCTCGCGGCACCGGTGTTGGTCGCGGCGCAAAGCGTCCCCAAGCTGGCGGTCGAGAAATACACGCTGCCGAACGGCCTCGAAGTAATTCTGCACGAAGATCGTTCGGTACCGATGGTCGCGGTGAACACGTTTTATAAGGTTGGTTCGGCGGACGAGCTGCCCGGACGTACGGGATTTGCCCATCTGTTTGAGCATATCATGTTCATGGGATCTCAGAACGTGGCGGTCGGCGCCTTTGACCAGATGCTCGAGGCCGCGGGGGCACAGAATAACGGCTCCACTACGGAAGACCGGACGGATTACAACGAGGAGATGCCTTCCAACGCACTCCCGCTCGCGCTGTGGCTCGACGCCGACCGTATGGGGTTCCTGCTGCCGACCATGGACATGCAAAAGCTCGATCTTCAGCGGGACGTCGTGAAGAACGAGCGCCGCCAGGGAGTCGACAACGTTCCGTACGGACGGGCCTTCGAGGTGATCGGCGCCGCCATGTATCCGAAGGACCATCCATATTCGTGGCCAGTGATAGGATCAATGGCGGATCTGAGCGCCGCTACCCTGGAAGACGTCAAGCAGTTCTTCCGCACCTATTACGCGCCGAACAATGCGAGCATCACCATAGCGGGCGATTTCAATCGCGACTCCACCAAGGCGTGGATCGAACGCTATTACGGCGACATTCCACGCGGGCCGGCCCTGCCCGAACGTCCCGCGCCGGGCGCCATCTCCATGGCTAGCGACACGTTCCTCGTGCTGGAAGACAGGGTGCAGCTTCCGCGTCTGTACAACACATGGCATTCAGTGAAGTACTTCCATGAGGACGACGGTACCCTCGATATCCTCGCTTACGTACTGGCCGGTGACAAGAATTCGCGGCTGTACAAGCGACTCGTTTACGACATGCAGGTGGCACAGGATGTGAGCGCGTTCCAGAACAGCGGACGCCTCGTCGGGCAGTTCTGGGTAATCGTGACGCCGAAGCCGGGTGAGAGTCCCGCCCGCATGGCGCAGCTCGTGAACGAGGAAGTGCAACGCGTGGTAAACGAAGGAATAACCGAGCGTGAGTTGACGAGAGCCCAGAACACGATACGCGCTCGGTTTCTGGATCGGCTCGCGGGCGTTCGGAACAAGGCGGCACTGCTCAATACCTATAATTATTTCGTAGGCACCCCCGAGTATGTTCAGAAGGACGCCGCGCGTTACGACCGGGTGACGGCAGAGGACGTGAAACGCGTGGCAAGCAACTATCTCGGAAAGAAAAAGGTCGTGCTGACCATTGTGCCCTTAGGCAAAACAGACTTGATGGTGAAGGGAGGTGTAGAATGACCAGGGATAGGGGATTGAGGAGCGGCGAGTCCTATTTCGGGAATCGAAGCGCAATGGCGCTTTGTGCGCTGCTCGCTCTAGGCTGCGCAAGCCGACCGGCTGCGGAGGAAATGCCGACCCCGGTGATGCAGCCGGCAGAAGTACCAACAGATACCCCGAAGGTGGCATCCCTTGATAGGAGCAAGCCGCCGACACTTGGCGCGCCTCCGGATCTCACGCTGCCGGTAATGACGCGTACGACGCTTCCCAACGGGCTCGAGCTCGTGATCGTCGAACAGCACGAGTTGCCGGTTGCTGATTTCATTCTGCTCGTCCAGACCGGGGGAGAAGGGGATCCGGCCAGAAAGGCGGGCGTCGCATCTCTCACGGCTGCGATGCTGCAGGAAGGCACAACGTCCAGAACGTCGCTCGACATCGCTGACCAGGAAGCCTATCTCGGCGCCAACATTCAAACCGGCAGCGGCTGGGACGCGACCAACATATCGCTTCATACGCCGACCGCGCAGCTCGACAGTGCGCTCGCACTTTTCGCTGACGTCGCGCTCCGGCCAAATTGGTCAACAAAAGAGCTGGCTCGGCTGCGGGATGAACGGATGACGAGTTTGATGCAGATCCGGGATCGCGCTCCCGCAATAGCGGACCGTGCCTACGCATCCATTCTCTATGGCGGCGATCACCCGTACGGCCGACCGCTCACCGGCACTGAAGCATCGACAAAAGCGATCCAGCGCGCGGATCTGCAGCGCTTCTATGGCACGTATTTCCGACCGAACAACGCCACAATGATCATCGTTGGCGACGTGAGTGCAAGCGACATCACACCGCGCGTCGAGGCGTTGTTCGGCAAGTGGTCGCCGGGCAAGGTGCCCAACGTCGAATTTCGTGAGCCGCGGTTACCGGCGGCAACCACGGTTTATCTCATCGACAAACCGGGTGCGCCACAGTCGTCAGTTCGGATTGGCACGGTCGGGGTTCCGCGTTCGACCGATGACTATTTCGCGCTACTGGTGATGAACACCATACTTGGCGGCTCCTTTACTTCGCGCCTGAACGCAAATCTCCGCGAGACGAAGGGCTACACGTATGGCGCCAACTCTCGCTTCGACATGAGGCGCGCCGCCGGTCCATTCACGGCGAGAGCAGAAGTGACGGGTGGCAAGACGGATTCTTCACTCTTCGAGTTCATGAAGGAACTGCGAGCAATTCGCGACACAGTTCCCTCGCCGGAACTCGAGAAGGCAAAGCGCTACCTGCAGCTGGGACTTCCCGCGCGCTTCGAGACGACGGGCGACATCGCCAGCCAGATCATACCGATAGTACTGTATGACCTGCCAACTGACTACTTCAACACGTATGTGCGGCGCATCGAGGATGTTACTCAGGCCGACATACAGCGTGTAGCTAATAGATACGTGGATCCGGCACGCATGTCGATCGTAATAGTGGGCGACCGGAAGTCGATCGAGCCGGGGTTGAAGGGGCTGGGAATGGGTGACATCGTGATTCGAGATCTTTCGGGGCAGCCCGTACGGCCTTAATCGAAGCTGTCGAGCGCCCTGATTCGTCAGGGCGCTTTTTCTCAAGGTCTTTATCGTGGAGATAAAATGGACGACAAGCAGCTAGCCAAGCTCATCCGGCAGAATTCCGCAAAGGCCACGCGTTCGTTGAAGAAGCCCACCCGGAAATACGACGCAACGCTCCCGCCAAGAGAAGAGGGAGCGCTGGAGGACGAGCGCAAGCAATTCTTTGACGAAATGAAGCGCCGCGAATTCTGACGGCGCTTCATGTCTTCACCCCGGGGGTCTGGACTACGTAGACGCAAAGCCCCGGCGGGATAGGACTCGGTGGTCCCGATGAACCAGGTGCACTCTGCGAGCAAACGGCTTATCGTGCTACCGCTTGCCAAGG
Organism: Gemmatimonadaceae bacterium; assembly: GCA_013817545.1. Lineage (GTDB taxonomy): Bacteria > Gemmatimonadota > Gemmatimonadetes > Gemmatimonadales > Gemmatimonadaceae > JACMME01. The sequence continues at coordinate 15,714 of JACDCM010000026.1, forward strand.
AGGTTTCCAAGCATGCCCTGACCGAGTCGCGCGATGTCATCAGTCACGCTGCCGTCATTGTCACGATCGAGGCCTCCCAGAAGACCACCGGCGCCTGGCGACCGCTTCTCCATGTCCGTACGCTCCTGCTCGAGCACGGTGCCGAGCTGGCCGGAGTCGAGCTTTTGTTGTCGTTTCTGCCGTCCCAATACCCCCATTACAATGGGCGCGAGCATCATCAGAAGCTGCGTCACTTGCTGTGCATTCAGGCCGGTTGCTTTACCTATGCCCTGAGCGACTGGCGACTGCTTACCGCGAAGAATGTGGCCGAGTATACCAGCTCCGGAAAAGGCCTGCGGGTTACTCATGAGGCCACTGAGATTATTGAGAACTCCACCATCGTGGTCCTGTTCCAGCGCGGTGTTGAGCGCTTGCGCTCCGTCCGGTCGCGAGGCATTGCTGGCGAGTCCACCCATGAGAAGCGGAAGCGCGACCGAGATCGCCTGCTGAACGGCGGCGGGTTGCGCACCAATCTGCCTGCTCATGTCCGTAAGAGTGTTTCCAGCAAGCTGTTGCTCGACCATGTCAGTGAGTGACGCCATTGGATCTCCGTCGGTAAGAGTTGAATGGTGACAATGGAAGTTTCGCGCCACGACTTCGCATATGAGCGGGCGTGAGGGCGACAACGTGGTGCAGGGCGTTATTCTTGGACCATCAGATCACTCACGTCATTCGAGCAGATGCGCACTCTTTGGTTGTCAATCGGCAGTTCATCGTTTCTGTATCTCACTTCTGGCGTCTCCGCGCAGACTCCCGCGGTCCCGCTCGCACCCGTAGAAGTGACGGTGACGCGTGACGCAGCGCGGTCGCCGCTCGAGCTCCCATTCGCAATAACACGCATCCAACCGGACAGTGCGCGGCCAGGACAGCGGCAAAGCTCTCTGGAGGAAACGCTCGCGCTGCTGCCAGGTGTGATCGTGGCCAATCGCACGAACCCGACTCAGGATCCCCGCATTTCGATTCGTGGATTTGGTGCGCGCTCGGCGTTCGGAGTCCGCGGCGTTCGGATTCTGCGAGATGGCATCCCGCTTACGCTACCTGATGGTCAAACGCCGGTCGACTACCTGGATCTCGAGGCTGTCGGAAGCGTCGAAGTGATTCGCGGCAGTGCATCCGCACTGTATGGGAATGCAGCGGGAGGGGTAATTGACCTGCGAAGCGGTGATGCGCCGGCCGATCCGATCGCACTGCAGCTCCGCGGATGGTCCGGGGGCTCCGGTTATCGCCGGTGGGTTGCCGCCGCAGGCGGACGCTCCGGCATCGCACGATACCAAGGGCATCTCGCGCAAACCAGGAGTGACGGCTTCCGGCAGCATTCGCGTCAGGAGATCACAAGCGGTTCTGTCAGGCTCACTGCAAGAGTCTCCGGGACGGAGCTGGCCCTGAACGGAATCGGCTTTCACATGCCGGTCGCCGAGAATCCAGGCGCGTTGACGGCAGCGGAGTTTGAGTCGGACTACCGAATGGCCGATGAACTAAATGTGCGGAAGGGCGCTCGCAAGAAAGTCCGTCAAGGACAGCTGGGGTTTTCCGCATCCCGTGGGTCACGGCAACGCGACATGTTCGCATCTGTATACGCTGGGCAGCGCACACTCGATAACCCTCTCACCTTCGCCATCGTCGACATCGACCGCGCAACGGCTGGAGCAACGCTTCGGGGATCGACGGCAGTCCGTGTAGCAGGGATTTCCGGCCGCTTGAGCGCCGGTCTCGATGTTCAGAGCCAACGGGACGACCGCCTTAACTTTGCAAACTGCTTCGACAATGAGCTCACAGTTCCAACCGCGGTCTGTCCTGGTGTTGGTGAAGAGCGCGGGACGCTTCGACTTGATCAACGCGAGCGCATCTCGAGCATCGGGCCGTTCGCTCGCGCGGAGGCCGAACTCGGCCGTTACGGAGTGTCGCTCGGTGCGCGCGCCGACAACGTCAAATTCCGAGTCGAGGACGGTCTTATCCTCGCAAACAACCCCGATGACTCCGGCGAGCGTACCTTGCGCGCGGTGAGTCCAATGGCGGGCGTTGTCGCAAGAATCGGCAAGTTGCACTCGGCTTACGCCAACGTGTCCACCGCGTTCGAGACTCCAACCACAACCGAGCTTGCCAATCAGGCTGACGGAACGGCCGGGATCAATGCCGATCTGGATCCGCAGTTCGCGACAACGTACGAGCTTGGCATGAAGGGAATCGCTCGTTCGCGCATTCGCTACGAGCTTACGGGATACGCGTCGCGCGTTCGCGACGAGTTACTTCCCTTCGAGGTCCCGGACGGCGCGGGGCGCCGGTATTTCCGGAACGCAGGCCGCACTCGCCGCCGTGGATTGGAAGCGGCCGCCAGTACAGTTTTTCGCAGCGTGGAGCTTGGCGCAACTTACACGTTCTCACATTTCCAGTTCATCAACTTCGTGGTGGATAGCGTCAGGTATGACGGCAATCGCTTGCCGGGTATACCGCAACAACAATTTCAGGCGTATGCGACATGGCGCGGGAGAAACGCATTCGTCTCGGCAGACGGGACCTTCGCCGGTTCCATGTTCGCTAATGATGCGAACAGCGTGCGAGCGGGTGGTTATGAGATACTCAACCTTCGAGCGGGGGGAAGCATAGCTGGACAGGCGTGGCTTTCGCCGACGATCGGAGTACAGAATATTTTCAGCCGGCGCTACGTTCCGTCGGTGAACATCAACGCCACCGCCGACAAATTCTACGAGCCGGCTGCCGGTCGCGTGGTGTATGCGGGATTGACGGTTGGGGCTGGGCGGTGATTTCAGCTGCGGGCTGGGAAGCTTCCAACCCCAACGGGTGCGGTGCTGGGTGCTTGGTGTCCGGTGCACGGTTGGCACAACGCGGTGCCGGGTGCTCGGTATTCGGTTTGCGGGAGTTGCGGCGGCTATGAAGCTAAATGCTCGAGGCGCTTCCAGCTCGAGTTCGCGGCTCGACACTCTGATGTGCCATGTTTACTGAATCGACCGCTATGGCAGGAGCTGAAACGCGCTCACGTGTTGCGGTCGAATTAGTGAAAAGTGTCGGCGGTCGGTCGTGAGAATACTAACAATGGCCAAGCGCTCCGCGGTTGCGGCAACAGATGCGTCGACAAATCCTAATGGGGTGTCCGCATAGATCGCCATTATATCTGCGGAGCGAGCAACGTCCTCTGGAAACAGAGGCTCAACGGAGAACTCGCCGGAGACCACAGCTCGAAGGAACGCCAGCTCAGCACGAGCTCCCAATCGCGTGTGCAGCAAGTAGGTGATTTCGGGAAGCACCGGCGCCGGAACCAGGATTTCCTCAGTTGCCCGTCTCCACCACGCAACTACGCGGCGGTGCCAAGCATCATCCCGATCCACCAGCGCGTAGAGCACACCAGTATCCGCGAGAATGGTCAGTGGTGCGGGTCCGGCCAGAGTAATTCGTCCACGCGCTCCGACCCATCGGTCTGCCCACTGGCGAACTGGCCGGATACGCTTGGAAGGCCACCTGCCGCCCGTCGGGGCGCCGCGATGTATACGGCAAGCGCCTCGCGAACCACAGCGGCGAAGCTCTTGCCCTCACGACGGGCAAAATCCTTCGCACGGGCCAGTGTACTGCGATCGAGAAAGACGGTGGTTCGCTCCATGGCATATATATTACTATATATGTATCCCATGCGGAAGTGCCCGGGGGGGTATTCTGGACTCCGCCGCCGGAGGGAACTCTTGCGCGTTGTCGGCTGCTTCCAATATCACTGGTGATGGTCGAGCAAAGTACAACAATCCGAAACGACGCTCAAGGCCTGAGAGATCAGCAGCCTGTGGCGGAGTCTGGTACTGCCGACACTCCTATCGCCGATCGGCTCGCACCTACGGCACCACGATTAGGGGTGGTAGCTGTACTGCGCGCGGCACTGTGGTTACTGCTGTCTGCAGCAATTGTCGCCGCTACGGGCTTCGTATTGTACGCGCCCCGTGATTTGCCGGTGTCTTCGCGCGATGCCGCGCTTGCGCAGCTCGTGATCGAACTGGATCAGGGCGAGACCGTCGAGGCGACTGCAACTGTCTCGCGCAGACATTGGTGGGACTACTTTCACGAGACTTCAGGTGTGCTGGCTGCGACGGAACGACGGCTGATCTGGGTGGGTGTCACTCCTCGCGGAATAATCGAGCGAGACGCAGGGCAGCCGACCGCGTTCGATGTGGCGTATTATCCGTATGATTCGGTGACGTCTGCGGTGGGTCGCGTCTTCTTCGGCGCAAGGCGCGGAATCGTTCTCACGCGTGGCCCTGAGCGCGACGCATTCATAGTGCAATCGGAAGAGGCGCCAACCGTCCGGATTTTGACCGCCGTAATGGACCGAAGGCTGGCGGCGATTCGTTCGGAGGCGGAGCGTGAAAGGCGTCAACAGGAGTATGCGGCGTTTCTCGCGCGCCAGCCGGTTTATCATGACGTGAAATTCGGAGAGGCTCTGTCAACCATCGCCGAACAGTATGGC
>JACDCM010000231.1 GCA_013817545.1 Gemmatimonadaceae bacterium
GGGATGACCTCCGTCACCGTGGGCCGTCCATATGTGAGCGTCCCGGTCTTGTCGAAGACCACCACATCCGTCTCCGCGAGTGCCTGGAAGAACTCACCCGCGCGCACGAGGAGTCCACGCGCGATGCCGTGCCCGCCACCGATGGCAAGAATCAGCGGCGTGGTCAGACCCAGCGCACAAGGGTAGCCGAGGATGACGACCGAGATCGCCACCAGCGCCGCGCGGCTCACGTCTCGCGAGTAGACGAGCCATCCGAAAAAGGCGAGCACCGCGAGGACGTAGACGACCGGCCCGTAGTAGTTCATCAGACGGTCCATGAGGAGCTGGATCGGCGGCTTCCGCTCCTCGATCTGCCGCATGAGCTTCACGACCTGGGCGACGAACCCCTCGCTCGCGGGGCGTGTCACCTCGACGCGCACGAACCCGTCGAGGTTCATCGTCCCGCCGACGACCTCGCCGCCGGTCTCCCTGTAGGCGGGCGCGCTCTCGCCGGTGACTGCCGACATGTCGAAGCTCGAGGCTCCGTCCCGGATGATGCCGTCGAGCGGCACGCGCTCACCTGGCCGGATCACGATCGTCTCGCCTGGCCGCACCTCGGCCACCGGCACCTCGACCTCAGCGCCGCCGCGGACAACCCGCGCCTCCTGCGCCTGCAGGGAGAGGAGCCGCCGCACCGACTCGGCCGCGCGCTTTCTGGTCCCGAGCTTCAGGGCGCCGAAGAAGAGGTGCAGCCCCATGAGCCACGTCGCCACGGGAAAGAAGTTCGGCCACGCGGCGGGCGCGATCAGGTGCCCGACACCCACCGCGAACGCTCCCCACGCGCCGCTCGAGAGGAGCACGTTGGCGTTGATGACGCGCTGGCCGACGGCCATCAGCGTCTTCCGCAGGATGGGGTAGCCGATCCAGAGCAGCACGACTGCGGCGACCAGCCCGCTCACCACGGTACGAACGTGGTCTGGCACGCCGAAAAGATTGAGCGGATCGAACAACGTGTCGGCCAGGGCAAGGCTCACGCCGAGGACGCCGCGCTTTTTGATCGTAGCGAAGAGCGCCTCGTCGGTGCTGTACTGCTGCGCCTCCGTCGCGACGACGGTGTAGCCCAGCTCCTCGACCTTTCTGGTTACATCCTGCTCTGAGACGCGTTTCCGATCGGCGTCCACGAGGATGATCCCGTGAACCAGATTGACCTGAACGCTGTTGACCCCGGGCACCCGCCCGAGCGCCTTCTCCACCGACATGGTGCAGAAGGAGCACATGAGTCCGCTCGCCTTCACGTGAATCAGATTTCCCGATGTGGTGCTCGCCATTGTTCACTCCTTCGCTAGTGCAGGCGCTCGGCGGAGCCAAGCGGATTCCAACTGGGATGGAGGTTAATCCCTCTAGTCGAGTAGAGGGTCAAGGGGTGGTCAAAGCATCCAGGCTTGCGAGGACGGCTGGAATCACGTGTGTCCGATGGAACTAAAATACCCGGTGGGGTATTTACACGCCATGAGCCGCGTAAGCTGGGAGTGTCACACATGAAGCTTGATCTCAAGGTACAAGGCATGACCTGCCTCGACTGCGCACGGCGCATCGAGACGGCGCTCCGCCGCGTCGATGGGGTAGATGGTGCCCACGTGGACTACCGCGCAGGGATCGCGACAGTCGAGCTCGAGCGCGATGTGCCCGAGCGCGACCTTCTCGCGGCCGTCGAGCACGCGGGGTATCACGCTGAGGTTGCCACGGCGGGCGGGAACGGCGGGTCGTCGATAACGGAGGCGGCGCTCCGCAAGCCCAGCACAAACGCCGACGTAGCTGCCGCACGGGACGTCCCGCAGCGCGCTCCCACGGTACACGAGACGCCTGTGGAGCAGGACGGTGACGGGAGGGCCGACTTCGATCTCCTCGTGGTCGGCACCGGCGGGGCCGGAGTTGCGGCCGCGATCCAGGCTGCGGGTATGGGCGCCAAGGTAGGCATCGTCGAGAGCGGCACACTCGGTGGCACGTGCGTAAATGTCGGCTGCATCCCGTCGAAGAACCTGATCGAGGCCGCAGCGCACTACCACACCGCGAGAAATCCCTTCCCCGGGATCGCGCCGTGCGAGCCCGCCCTCGACTGGCGGGCCGTCATCGGACAGAAGAACGAGCTCGTCGCCGAGCTGCGGCAGGCGAAGTACGCGGACGTGCTCGCGTCGTATCCGGGCGTGGCGCTGCTCACCGGACGCGCAACGCTACTCGGCGGCGGTCGCGTGCGCGTGGGCGACGCAGAGCACCGGGCGCGGAAGGTGGTCATCGCAACCGGCACCTCGCCCGCCATTCCGCCCATCCCCGGCCTCGCTCAGGCGCAGCCGCTCGACAGCAATACTGTGATGGAGCTGGAGGAGCTGCCGAAGTCGATGATCGTCCTCGGCGGGAGTGCCGTCGGGCTCGAGCTGGGGCAGACCTTCGCCCGGTTCGGCACGAAGGTGATCGTCGTGGAGCTCATGCCGCGCCTCCTGTCAAACGAGGACGAGACGATCTCCGAAGCGCTCCGCAAGTACCTCGCCGAGGAGGGGATCGATGTCCACACCGGCATGACGACGACCAGGGTCGAGCGCGACGGCAGCGATGTGGTCGTCCACGTCACGCAGGGAGCTCTGACAGGGCAGCTCCGGGCGGAGCAGCTGCTCGTTGCGACGGGACGCCGGCCGAACACACGCGACATGGGACTCGAGGACGCCGGCGTCGCGCTCACCGAGAAGGGGTTCGTGCGCGTGGACGCGACGATGCGCACCACGAACCCCGACGTCTACGCCGCCGGCGATGTGACCGGCGGGCCAGGCTATGTGTACGTGGCGGCAGCCGGGGGACGCGTCGCGGCGGAGAATGCACTCAAGAGTCTGTCGCCGACGGGCACGCCGAGCGACGAGCCGCGCGAGCTGGACCTGAGCGCGGTACCCAACGTCACGTTTACATCGCCGCAGGTGGCATCCGTCGGTCTCACCGAGTCCAGGGCGCGCGAGGCCGGGCTACACGTCGACGTGAGCGTGCTCGAGATGAAGCACGTGCCGCGCGCGCTCGTGAGCCGTGACCTTCGCGGATTGGTCAAGATCGTCGCCGAAACGGGGAGTGGGAAGCTCCTCGGCGTGCACGCTGTGGCTCCCAACGCGGGAGAGCTCATGGGGGAGGCGACGCTCGCCGTCCGCTTCGGTCTCACCGCGCGCGACATCACCGGCACGCTGCACCCGTACCTCACCTGGGGCGAGAGTTTCAAGCTCGCGGCCCAGGGCTTCACGAGCGACGTGACGAAGCTCAGCTGCTGCGCATAACTGGAGCTATACAATGGCCGACAACAACGGCGAGAAGCCGAAGAGCAAGAGAGCGACCGCGACGAAAATGCCGAGGACAGCTGGGCGCAAGCCCGCGCGCCTGGCCTCGGCAGAGCTCGGCGGCACGGACGGCCGGCGTGATGGCCTGCGCGTGCTCGAGGACGGCTTGTACCTCACCGGCCAGGCGGAGCGCGCGGTTTACAACCGCCTCTCGCGCCTGGAGGGGCAGGTGCGCGGCGTGAAGAAGATGCTCGCCGAGCACAAGTCCTGTGACGACATGCTCGTCCAGATATCAGCGCTTAAGCAGGCTGTCAACGGCATCGCGGCCGAGTTGCTCCAGGCGCACATGGAGACGTGCGTCCTCGGGCGCGTCGAAGCGGGCGAGGGCAAGCAGGCGCTCGCGAGCCTCCGGAGTGCGCTCGCCAAGGTGATGAAGCATGGCTGAGCCGACGACTACCGTACGGAAGTCGGGCGAGTCGTCATCGCGAATCGACCGACTGACCTCGAGCGGGGCGTCCCGGCGCGGTCTCTGGACTACGCTTGGCGCTGTCGGTGCGGCGCTCCTCGCCTCGGTCTGCTGCATCGGCCCGCTGGTTTTTGTCTCGGTGGGTGTCGGTGCTGGGCTCGCGAGCACCTTCGAGCCCGTCAGGCCGCTGTTCACGGTGCTGACGATCGGGCTCCTGGCAGTCGGCTTCTACATCGTCTACGGCAAGAAGCCCACGGCGGCAGAAAACTGCGGGCCTGACGGTACGTGCGCTGTCCCGCGGAGCCGCATTCGCGACAAGGCGCTACTCTGGATCGCGACCGTAGTCGCGGTCGTGCTGCTCACTTTCCCGCAGTGGTCCAAACTGCTCGTCTAACCAGGGAGTGCAAGATGCGGATAGCTCCAACAATCCTGAGAATGGTTCTGGCGACAGCAGTTGTCGCGTGTCGCCCGGAAGGGGACGCCTCTGGTGATAACGCCGGCCTAGCGGTGGCCGAATCCAGCGCCGCGACCACGACGGCTTCACCCGTCTCGGTGCCTAGGCGCGCGGTCGACACGGTGCTTGCCGCCGGCCTGACGAAGGTGACTTTCGACGTCGAGGGAATGACCTGTGGCGGGTGCGTGCTGGGCACGCGGAAGGCGCTCGCCAAACTGCCAGGCGTGCGCACTGCCGAAGCCAGCTATGACGAGAAGACCGGCAAGGGTGCGGCGCGGGCGGTGTATGACTCGACGCGGGTGACGCCCGAGCAGATGATGGCCGCCATCCGGCAGCTCGGGTACGTCCCAACGCGAATTGGAGGCTGAGATGACCTTAAAGAAGATGCTCTTCGGCGCTGCATTCATCGGCGGCGCCGGGTATCTGTCGCTCTGCGATTTATGCGGGCCCGCAGCGCTCGCGGCGCCCGCTTCAGTGGTAACCCCAGCTGCTGATACCGTGACGGCAAAGACCGTCACGGTGGTCTACATGCCGTGCTGCCGATCGGGATCCGCGGCGCCGGGCTCCGGCTGAAACGTCAGTCCCGTGACGTAAGGGCTCGACCGGTCGCCCTGCTTGAACGCCATGGCCGTCTTCGAGTAGAAGTCGCGCGCGTCGACCACAGTGCGCGTTCCCATGATCACGTCGTGCGCGAGATTGAGCGCGAGGAAGTTCATGGCCTCGACATCACACTGGGCCGAAAGCTCACCGCGGGTGCGGTGCACCCATACGCTTCCGTCGTACTCGTTGAGGTCGTCGACCTTGTCCGCGGGCACGCGATGCATCACCGTCTGCGTGAGATAGTCCACGTGCGGCATCGGGAAGTTGTGGGGCACGGCGTCCCGCATGAGCGCCGTCTTCACCATCGGTCCTGTGTTGAACCACACGAGCATCCGGTCGCCCACGATGCTCGGCTCGCCGTACTTGCTCATCATCATGGTCGCTGTCTCACGCTGCTTGGCTGGCCAGGAAGCGAGCACTGTTTGGACACCAGGCGCGCCGGTGGTGTTCGTTGCCACGTCGCCGGGTGACGAGGTCTCGATCCTGCGTCCGCCGCACGCGGCGCCCGCCAGCGTGACTGCCACAACAGCGCCTATCGCTGCCGGACGCCAATACCGCAAATCGTTGTACATGGAGTTCTCCGGAAGAGGGTGGTCCAGCAGGTCGGGTCGGATACGCCTCGGGCCGTCTTCGCGAGCGCCCCCGTGAGCATTTCCTTCATCATGGGCTTCATCTTCGTCTCGTCCTTGTCCGCCGTGTCCCCACGGCTGGGCGCGAAACGCAGTCCCTTAACGGCGCACGGTTGCAAAACCCACGCCAGCTGGTGAATATATCAGCACCAGTTGGCGCCGAATCGAGCAACTGGTGCTCTAATGTAGGCTTCCTGGCATACGAATGGCAGGTCTCGTTACGACGCGAGCATCCGCAGCGGATTTGGAGAGGAACGTACCAACGAGGGAGAGAGCCTGGTGCCCGGTCGTCGCACTGACATCACCGATACTCTTCGGCAGCGCATCGTGAGCGGCCTGCACCTCGGCACGCTCGCTCCGGGCGCACGCTTGCCAAGCACGCGCCAGTTGTCTGAGGAATTCGGCGTGACACCCCGCACGGTGATGGCCGCATACCGTGAGCTGGAGAAGGAGGGACTCGTCGAGTTGCGCGAGCGCTCCGGGATCTATGTCATGGCCGGACGGCCGGTTGAGGGCGTCATGCTCTCGCAGCTCGCCGGCTGGGTCGTCGATGTCCTCATCGACGCACGGGCGCGAGAGATCCCACCGATCGAGTTTCCCGAGCGCGTGCGACGCTGCCTGGAGACGCTCCGGCTACGCGCCGTTTGCGTCGCTAGCAACCGCGATCAGCTGTACCAGCTCCGCCATGAGCTCGCCGAGGATTATGGAATCGAGAGCGACGGTTTCGAACCCGGAGTACTCGACGCCGATCACGCCCGCGCGGCGCTGACGCGCGCTGATCTCGTCGTGAGCACGTCACTTGACGCGACCCTGGTGATTCGTGTCGCGGAACGGTGGCGCAAGCCAATGGTGGTCACGCGCCTGCGGCCCGATATCATGACTGACATCACGCGCCGCCTGGCCAACGGACCCGTGTACTTCGTTGCCACCGATCCGCGATTCGCGGAAGCATTGCATACGGTGTTCGCACCGACGGGTCACGAGCCCAATCTGCACCTCCTCATTGTGGGCTATAACGATCTCGGCGTGATCCCGGAGGGGGCCGAAGTGTTCATTATGCGGAGTGTCCATGAGCACGCCGGAGGGGCGAAACTTCCGCAGCGCGGCATCACCTTCACCCGCGTCTTTAGCACGGAGACGGCTCAACAGCT
>JACDCM010000027.1 GCA_013817545.1 Gemmatimonadaceae bacterium
GCTCTTTTTGTGTCCCGATGCGCCGAGTTAGCGAGGTGGTGCTACGGACGGATTGTTCCGATTGCCCCGGCCAAGGGCACGACCGGCCATTGCGCCGGTCAGTTTCCCATCTTTCACCGCGAATGTGCCGTTCACAATTACATGGCGCATTCCGGTCGCCAGTAGCTCTGGCTCGCGATAGGTAGCGCTATCGGCGACGGTGGCCGTGTCGAATACGATGATGTCGGCGAAGTATCCGGAACGCAGCGTGCCACGGTTTTCAATTCGGAAGTTCGCCGCTGTAAGAGAGCTGGACGCGCGGATCGCGAACGGCAGTGTGATCAGCTTCTCCGTGAACACGTACTGGCGGAGCTTGCGAGGGAAGGTGCCGTATTTCCGTGGATGGCCACCCGACCCGTCCGATCCTGTGCTCACAAAATCCTGCCGCATGAAATTTCTTACGTCGTCTTCGTTCATGTTGAACGACGCCACGCTTGCATCGCCCCTTCGCGAGATGATGTCGAGAGCGGCTTCGATTGGAGGCAGGCCGCGCTCTGTCGCGATTGCTCCCAACGTCTTCCCAACGAGCGAGCTATCCTGACGCGCCGACGTGATCAGGAGCGATTCCGGTCCCCCTCTGCGCCGGAGATTGTCCATCATCTCGGTGACGATCCGCGCGCGCATACTCGAGTCGGCGAGCCGGGCCCGTAGCGAGTCCTGACCACCCGCTTCGACCCACCTGGGAAGCAGCGATGCACGAACGCTCGTCCCCGATGCGAGGTAAGGGTATTGATCGGCCGTCACAGCCAGACCTTCAGCACGGGCGCGCCGGATGAGCGCTATGACCGAGTCGCTCTTCCCCCACACATCAGTCCCAAGCGCCTTGATGTGTGAGATGTTCACTGCAATGCGTGCTTCGCGCGCAATGCGAATCGCTTCCGTGACGGCCGCCAACAAGCCGATCGTGTACGAGCTTTCGTCGCGGAGATGGCTGTCGTAGATGCCGCCGTATTCGGCCACGACCTTGGCAAGTGCGATCACCTCGTCGGTGGCAGCGTAGCTACCGGGAGCGTAGTACAGTCCCGTTGATATTCCAAGAGCGCCGCCGCGCATTGCCTGCGCGACAAGCGAACGCATGGAATCCAGCTGCGTGGCGGTCGGGGCGGCGGAAGACATGCCGAGTACGGCGCGGCGAACGGAGCCGTGTCCGACGAGAAGCGCGGCGTTGGTACCGATGCTAAGCCGGCTCCAGGCCGCGAGCGCAGCCCTGGCGTCGAGAGGCCCGCCGCCATCGTTACCAGTGATGACAGTAGTAACACCCTGCACGAGGTAGCCCGCATTACCCCGTCCAGCGGCACTGTTCAGATCATCGAACGTATGCGTGTGCGGGTCGATAAATCCCGGTGCCACGACCAGTCCCGACGCGTCTATGGTTTGTGCAGCCGTCACACGCGCACGCGCGGCATTACCAATGAATACGATGCGATCGCCACGAATGCCGAGATCGGCTGTTCTGCCGGCTGCTCCCGTGCCGTCAATGACCAGACCCCCGCGGATAAGGAGATCGACGCGTTGAGCTGCCTGGGTTGCGGCACGTGACAAAGGGAGCAGAACGAGTACGGCGATGAGAACGGAGCGTCTATTATGCATTCGGAAAGGCCATCTTTGAAGTTACGGTGATTATACCGGCACACCGCGCACATCGCGAACGAACAACGCGTCCGCGAGGTGACGGGAGGCGAATGACGGGGGCGTGCTGTTGTGAATGTCGTATTGGCGCAGGTCACCGGCGAAACACCAAATCCTCAAGGGCGCTATATTCCTTGCGGCATAAACGACCCGGTAGCTCAGTTGGTAGAGCAACGGACTTTTAATCCGTAGGTCGCGGGTTCGAGACCCGCCCGGGTCATTGCAAATGAGCACCATTAGCGCACATGATTACCGTCTTCTATAGTCCCGCCTACACCGGCTCCGGCCACGCTTTCGACACCACGCGTAAGTCGAAATGGGTCGCCGATTCACTCGACGCCAGGCCGATTCCAGGCCTGGAGATTCGGGCCCCGGAACCCCTGGATGAGTCGCTGCTCTCCGAAGTCCACGATCCCGAATACATCCGCGCGGTAAGATCCGGAGAGCCAAGAGTCCTGGCGGAGTCGCAAGGCTTTCCGTGGGACGCAGAGCTGTGGCCTATGGTGTTGGCGTCCAATGGGGGAGCGGCATCTGCCGCCGTATCGGCAATGCAGAATAAAATTGCCGGATCATTGTCGAGCGGCCTGCATCACGCACGGCGTGACCGCGGGGCTGGATTCTGCACCTTCAATGGCCTGGCGATCGCGGCACACACAGCGCTTGCTGCTGGTGCCAAATCCGTGTTGATCCTGGATCTCGATGCGCACTGCGGTGGCGGAACGTTCTCCCTGATCGCCAACAACCCGGGAATCTGGCACCTCGACGTGTCGGTCGCGGGCTATGACATGTACACTGCCTCCAGACGCACGACGCTGGACGTCATCCACGACGCAGAGGAATACCTGCCTAAGATTGCCCGGCGACTGTCGGACCTCGATGACGGGGCACCGCCCTTCGACCTGTGCCTGTACAACGCCGGAATGGACCCGCATGAAGATTGTGTCATTGGAGGACTGCCAGGCATAAACCGGGATGTCCTGGCGAGCCGCGAGCAGATCGTGTTCGAGTGGTGCCGCGAGCGGCGCACAGCCATCGCATTTGTACTTGCCGGTGGCTACAAGGGTGGCCGTCTGGAAGAATCGGCACTCGTGGATATTCACCGACTGACACTGGACGCGGCGGTCACTTCGCTTCGCTAGCATCGGATAGCTAGCGCTGGTCCAACTCTATCCGCGACGTGCTCCCAGCCGATTTGTTCGTTACCTCCACGGTACGGTCTCGTGGGTTTTTCGTCACCGGCCTCCCGCAACGTTCATGTGCCATACACAACCGGCACATGCCAGGAGGACGAAATGATTCTAAAAAAATGTCAGACGCAGGGCCGAGATGAGTTGCTGAGAACCTTGCTCACTCACGCATCCACGGGCGCGAAGCCTATTGCGCCAGCCGGCCGAACGAGCCCGCGTCTGGAAAGTGCTCCGCTCAGCCGGCGCGAGCTCGGCTGCACTATCGTACGACGCATCTCTGACAACCTGGGACGCCATTGGGTTGTGCGTGAGGCGGGTATTGTGCGTCAATCGGCGGACACTCGCCGGAATGCGAGACCGCGTTCTCTCATCTTCCGGTGCGTGACGCGCGGCGTAAGAGCTGAAATTCGCCGCGCGCCGATCGCACTCCATGCACTTACGGATGCCAGGTTGCTGCTAATGCTGGCACGCGCCGAATAGCGAAAGTTCGTAAGAACCCGCCAAGCGGGCATTGTCGGGCTTACAGCCTTCTTCCTCTCCCTCGATTCAGCAACCGCAGCAGGAAGAGCAGTAATACCGCTCCGATAAACGCCACAAAGATCGTCCCCGCCAGCCCGCCCATCGGTGATGACCATCCCATGCGGCTAAAGAGCCAGCCCCCGATGAAAGCGCCGACGATCCCGACGACGATGTCGCCGACTATGCCGTAGCCGATCCCACCCATTACAAACGACGCCAGCAGTCCAGCAATCAGTCCGACAATAATCCAGGTCAAAAAGTCCATAGTACACCTCCATGGTTGGCCATCGATACGTGGGCGCGCGATTCGTTTGTGCGACCCGGCCGCTCGTTCCGGGATCCGACGTTGTTAGCTCTCGCCGCTACTTTCCATCTACGTCTGCACGCGAACGCGCACCCTGCATAGCTGCGTCGTACAACCAGACTACTCTGGAAATATCTGCTATCAAAGAGCGCGCCACCTTCTCGTCGCTGATTCCGCCAGTCAGCACTACCAACACGTAGGAATCTCCGTTGTGAGGATAAATAATTGCGGCGTCGTGCAGCGTAGCGGTTATCTGTCCAGTCTTGTGCGCAACCTTCACGCCCTTCGGGACGCCCGCCGGTATCTCGTCGTTGAACTCCTGGCGGAGAAGGATCTCCCGCATCGCCGCGCAGCTGGCCGGCGACGCCGCCTTACCCTCCTCGACAGTCGCCATAATGATAGCGAGGTCGCGTGCCGTCGTCGTGTTGTTGAGCCCCAGCGCATAGGCCTTGCCATCTTCGACGCCGCGCCGGACTTGAATAGCGCGCGCGCCGAGGTTGCGCATCGTTGCAGTCACCTGCTCGCCACCCGCGATCGCGATGACGGCATTGGTTGCCAGGTTGCTCGACCGCACGATCATGCGCTCCAGCAACTCTCGCAGCGTCACGCGAGTTCCCGCCTGATGGTACATCGCGCTGTCGGAGTCTTCGGCGGGGTCGAGGGAATAAGGTGATCCGTCCACAATTGAGCCGAACTGGTTCACCAGTAGAATACCCTGATCGAGCGCGATCTCTCCCGCGTCAACGCGGCGGAAGATCTCTATCATCACTGGGACTTTCATGGTGCTCGCGGCGTGGAACGACGTGTCCGCGTTGATGTAGAGCGACTGGCCGCGCGACAGATTGGCATATGCGACGCCAACGGCTGCCCCTGGAATGGCGCGGATGCGCATCCTGATTCGCGACTCGAGCGAGTCGGTGACGGACTCACCAGCAGGCATCACTCCTCCCCATCCCCTAACCCCCACTCCCAGCTCTCCGAGGTACGTGACGTGCATCACGAGCATGGCAATCAGAATGCGATTCATTGCGCGGAATAATACAATTTGTAAACATGCGAGCCAAGTCCCGAGTTGCTTTTTCCCGGTTCGGTCGTGATGCTGGAAGAGCTACACACTACTCCCCATGGGCGGGAACGCTCACATGTATTACTTACCTCGGCCAAAAGAAAGCTCGGTAGTCGAAGACGTCACGATCCTGCTACCAAGCGATCGTGAGCGCCTTCGTTTCGCAGACTTCAGGTTCAGTCGTACACCTGACGGGCGCTGTTCCGCGCAGGTGGGACTCGACTGGACCGATGGCTCGCGGGCCAGCGGCTCGGCATCAGGTCAGTCAAGCCCCATGGTGGACCTCCGCGTCGCCGCCGAGGCGACGTTGCGAGCGCTCGACGCCTACACCAGCAACACGTACGGCTTTGAACTGATCGGCGTAAAAGCGGTGCGCGCTTTCGACGCAAATATTATCATAGTTTCAGTTTCTCTGAAGCAGGGCCCTGGTCCTCAGCGCCTGCTCGGCGCCTGTTTGGTGGAGGAAGACCTGGTCCGAGGTTCGGCGCTCGCGGTGCTGAATGCGACCAACAGAGTGCTGGGCAACTTTTTCGCTACGCGCTAGTATCCAGTAGGAGAGGACGCTGGCAACACTCGCGCGACGCGCCGCCGTCGCAGCTTTGGAGGAATATTGAAATCATCGTACCTAGGCAAGCGCGCGTTCCTGCGCTCCCATTCCTGCTTCCATCCGGGCGCCTTCGGTCCCGCGTTTCTCGCCCTGCTTGTCTTAGTAACTGCGTCCTGTCAGACGGCCCGCGTCGCAGCTCCCCCCGCTTCCACTCCGCAACCTTCCATACAGCCTGCGGCGGCATCTCCAGAGCTTCAGACCGCTGATGGCGCTGCATCCACAGACACGGTCGATCTCACGCAATCCGAGGTCACTGGCGAAGCCGTTCGAATGTTCGGTGACTCACTTGCGCCGGACTCCATAGACGCGCCCGACGAGCCCAGCTGGGATATCGATGTACGATCCTATGAAACCCACGCCCGCGTTGAATTTTATGTGAACCTCTTCAAGGGCAGCGCGAAAGACCGCTTCTCTGCATGGCTCACACGTGGCTCTCGCTATGATGAGATGATCCGCAGGAAGCTCCGCGAAGGGGGCTTGCCCGAGGATATGACGTACCTTGCGCTTATCGAGAGTGGCTACAATCCTCACGCCTACTCCCGCGCAGCAGCTGTGGGCATGTGGCAGTTCATGACCGCGACCGCGAAGGGCACGGGACTTCGAGTGGACTGGTGGATAGATGAGCGCCGCGATCCCATAAGGTCGACGGACGCTGCGGTCAAGTTTCTCGGGTGGCTGAACGAGCAGTTCGGCTCGCTGTACCTCGCGGCCGCTGCCTACAACGGCGGGCCGGGCCGTGTGTCCCGCGGACTGACACGGTACGCAGACGATCTGGAGGGAACTTCAGGTGACGACACCTTTTTCGCACTCGCCGAGAAATCGTATTTGCGGTCGGAGACGAAGGACTACGTTCCAAAGCTGATCGCGGCAGCGCTGGTGGGAAAGGAGCCGGTGCGCTACGGCCTTCGAATCGAACAAGTCGACCCGTTCGTCTTCGACACCATCAAGGTCGGTCCTTCCACTCCGCTGACCGCCGTCGCAAAGGCGTCCGGCGCCACGGCGGCAACGATCATGGAGCTGAACTCGCACGTTCTGCGCGGGCTTACGCCGCCAACCGATTCTTTCGTCGTGCGGATTCCAACAGGAAGCCGCGACAACTTTGTGACAGCATTCGCCGCGCTTAGCTTGGCCGACCGGAAGGCTTTCACCCGAGTTACCACTAAGAAAGAAGACACCAGAGATCGCGTAGCCGCTCGTCATGACGTGTCAACCAAGCAGCTGGCGTGGTACAACCGGTCGCTCAAGGCGTCCAAGCGCGGCAGGCTGGTGGCAGGACAGACGGTATTGATCCCGTCACCCGCCGTGGTGGCGGCAGCGCTGGACGTTCCCGACCCCGCTATTGAGCGCTATGGATCGGGTGGCGGCATGCGCGCGACCCACGTCGTGAAGCGAGGCGAATCGTTGGGATTGATCGCGCGCAAGTACCGCACGTCAGTGGCACAGCTCAAGCGGCTTAACCGCCTCAAGAAGGGAATGATCTTCCCTGGGCAGGTAATTGTCGTCTCAGGCTCAGCAAGCAGGTCGGTGGCCAAGTCCAGCACGGGCGGAGCCAAACGAGCTTCCACGAAAAGCTCCAACGGCGGCTCGGCCAGCGCGCGGATTCACGTCGTGAAGGCGGGGGAATCGCTCGGTGGCATAGCGAGAAAGTACGGTTCGTCCGTCTCAGCGATCCAGCGGCTGAATGGAATGAAGGGAACCGGTATCAGAGCGGGACAAAAGCTGATCGTCAGGTAGCGCCGCCCAAGGTTGTCAGACCTGGTTGATCAGCAGTCTATAAGCCCCGCGACGAGTCATTGGAGGCCACGAAGTGGCCGAAGCAATCCCAGCCCCGCGACGAGTCATTGTGAGGCCACGAAGTGGCCGAAGCAATCCCCCCAGCCGACGCGCGACAACCTGGCCCGATCATAGTAGTGCTTGGCGCGCGTAGCCGGATGACAGCGCGGGGTGAGAAGAATACCAACGAGGCAGCAATGACCTCGATCGTACTCTCCTCACCCCGCTTTTTGTCACATAGCCAGGCAACCATGAGAGTGTGCCTGACCGTTGCCGGCCTGGGTCAGTCGATAACACCGCTCCCAGAGTAGCCCTTCATTACCAAACGCTCGTAGCCGTTGGCTGGATCACGTCCGACCGAACGCAAAGCATTGACGGCCACTGGACCACGGTTGTAAACCAGCAGCGCCAGTTTTACGTCCCCTTCATTCTCGCGGATAAGCGCCCGCAGGTAGCGGAATCCTATCCTGAGGTTGGTGTGGCGATCGTACAGCGCTTCGCGAGTCACACCCTTCTGAAAATAGCGCGCGGTGGGGAGCATCAACTGCGTAAGACCGACTGCTCCCACTGGACTGGTCGCGCGCTCGTTGAAGCGGCTTTCTATACGTACTACCCGAAACGCCAGCTCCGGCTCGAGGCCCTCAGCCATTGCCACGTCGTAGATAGCTGCGGCGAGATCCGCCCCTACCTTATAGCGGCTCGAGTAGTCCATCACTCTCTTGGCGCGGTCGAGCTCCGCCCTCGCCAATGTCAATTCGCCCGTTGTGGAATCGAGCGCGCTGCGCAGCCTGCCCTTTTCGTCACCTTGGGTGAAGCGCGAAATGGCAGATGCATTGGCTTCTTCCTGCCGAAACTGCGTAACGGCGTAGACCGCTCCGACGAAACCGAGGCAAATCGCCCACTTTTTGGTGCGTGCGCGCCTCCGAATGCGGTCGCCTCTATGAACGTAGTCACTAGCTTTCAAGAGCATAAGTTCCCTTTGTGCAAGGGGTTAGGAGTGCATAGACCAAGCTGTTCCACTTGGCTCACCCGCTATAGAAGCAACGCCTGTGCCGCTTACCCCCGGCGCCAGAGGCCGCTTTTCCCTCCCACTTTCTCCTGAAGGCAAATATCCGTGATTACCATCCCGCGATCTACAGCTTTCGCCATATCATAAATTGTGATAAGCGTCACACTTACGGCTGTGATCGCTTCCATTTCGACACCGGTCTGTGCCGCCGTGCGTACAGTCGCTTCCACCCGGATGCCAGGAAGCTCGTGATCCAAGACCACGTCAATTTGAACGTCCGAGATGGACAGAGGGTGGCACAGGGGAATGAGCTCTGACGTTCGCTTGGCCGCCATTATACCCGCGATTCTGGCGACGCTGACCACGTCCCCCTTGGCGAGGCTGTTGGCGCGAATAGCATCCAGCGTTGGCAGCTCCATGCGAATGACACCGGAGGCGCGCGCAGTGCGAGCTGAGACGTCTTTGCCGGAGACGTTCACCATGTGGGCCTCTCCCAGAGGACCAACGTGGCTCAACTCGCTCACGAAAGCACTTTGGTGAAAGGCTGCCGGAGGTTGGTGGCGTCTAAATGGCAAACCAGCCACGTCGAGGCGCTTCGAGGCTTCGTGCGCACTATCACGTTCATAAGACCGACCACTTGTTGAGCTCTCGCGCAATGGAAGCGCCGAGAAGCTGCGGGCTTACGTTCCCATCGACCCGCAGTTTCGCGTCCTCAATCACTTCCATCACATGGGCAATCGCTGCTGCGCGCCGAGCGTCGGAGCGACCCGCCGCCTCGCGCAGTCTTTCGTGCATCTGGACGGTCAATGCATCCAGCACGTCGGCGAAGAGTCCGCGCGCCTTAGCCACGCTCATCTTCGCTACCGCGCGTGACCACTCGGCTCGCCCCTGACTTACTGCCTGCAAAAACTCTCGCGCTACCTCGCTGGCCTGAGCGCGATCCACCGATCCAACGAGTGTACCCGGCGCGCCCGCCATTAACTCGATTCGTCGCTCCAGCGAGGGAGGGACGTCTTGGTCATCCAGAGCTGTCTTTACCACAGGATCGCGAAGAAAGTCGCGCGCGGCAGACTCAGTGAGCGGCTGAACACGGACCGCAATTGCGCGCGACCGAATAGTTGGCAGTAGAGATCCGGGCTCGCTTGAAGTAAGGATGATCTGGGTGTCCGCCTGTGGCTCCTCGAGCATTTTGAGAAAGGCGTTAGCGGCCTGGTCAGCGCCTTCCTGCGCCACCATACGTTCAGCATCACCGATCACGAAGATCTTGCGGCGTCCCATAGCGGGTGTGAGGGACGCCAGCTGCAGAATTGCGCGAATCGTGGCAACGTAGAGAGCTTCCGTCCCACCGGGTGCGGTGTACAGCCCATGAGACTTTCTGCGTACGCCGATGGCGTCCACGAAGTCGTCCAGAACTTCCTCTGTCCTGGGATCCGGATTCACAAGCCGGGGCCGTGGAAAGAACCAGCGGATATCCGGGTGAGCGAGGTCGAGGGCGTACCGGCAGTGCTGACACGTTCCACAGGGCCGATCACCGTCAGCGGAGCACAGGAGCATCTGCCCGAGCCAGAGGGCTAGCCGCTGCTTGCCTACGCCTCGCGGGCCGTGCAGAAGCAGACTCGGAGGCAGCGCACCACGCCCATGAGCTGATACAAGGCGAGCGCGGAGTGAATCGTGTCCGTACAGCGGGGTTATCGGCACTGGTAGCGAATGCGTGAATGCTGTGAACTAGTGTGGCGTTGTTGCTTAGATTCGTGCGCAACGCCGCCGACGAGGGATCCAGTCTCGCTCGAATGCCAAGCAACTCACGCGACACCACATCTAGGTCAGACGTGCCGGTTCAACCTGGCCAGACACCGTTCTCCTCTGCGTCTCGTGTGCCGTGTCCATTTCGGGCACTCTGAAAAGCCATGCCGCCGCTGCGAGCTGTTCAGGCCGACCAAGCAAAACTACCGAATCGCCTGGACGAATGACATCGGTGACCGCCGGGTTCGCGATGACCTCACCTGCTTCTCTCTGAATCGCGACAACCGTAGCACCACCTTTTTCGCGAATCCGGGACTCGCCAAGGGTTTTTCCTTCCAGCTCACTTCCGGTTTCGGCTCGGTAAACTTCTACCGCCAGGCCGGTGACGAACTGTCCCAATGCTTCAGCCGAGCCGTAGGTATCCGCCACCGATCGGAAGGCCTGATACCCGTCGCTGCGTACATCCCCAATCATCGTTTCGATCTTGTCACGCGGAACGAGATAACGGTGCAGAACGCGCGAAAAGATTTCGATCGACGTCTCGTACTCCTCTGAGATCACCTCGTTGGTGCCGAGTGCGACCAGTGGTTCCATTTCGTAGAGGTATCTGCTTCGCACTATGATGTGGGCACGGCCATTCAGCCGTCGGGCGAGCGCGACGGCGCTACGCGTGGCGGCGGCATCCGAAATGGCGATCACAAGCACCCTTGCCCGCAGGATGCCTGCGTGCTCCAGAATCTCAGGCCGCGTAGCATCGCCATAAATGATCGAGCGACCCCTTTTGCGCTCGGATCGAACGGCATCGGGATTCATCTCAATTACCGCGAAAGGGATACTCGATCGGCCGAGCACGCGGGCAAGGTTTCGACCATTGAGGCCGTAACCGACAATGATGACGTGATCATCGAGGCTTGTGTGACGCTGACCCTCCAAACTGGGAAGCAGCCGCCGGCCCGTTGTGAGCCGAGCCGGAAGGCGCGACTCGAGCAGCGCCGCCAGGCGGGGACCGAGTGCGATGAGGGCAGGGGAGGCAGCCATGGTTCCGACCGCAACCGCCAGAAAGAGCTGGTTGAGTCGTTCATCCAGCAGTCCTCCGGCCAATCCCACTTTGGAGAGAACGAACGAAAATTCTCCGATTTGAGCCAATGCCATGCCGGCTACTATCGAGACGCGAAGCGACTGTCCCATGCCGAAGCAAACCCCGATGCCAACAACCGACTTTACCAATATGACAGTGGCGAAGACGCCGATGACAAGAAGCGGCGATTCCAGCACGGTTCGTACGTTGAACAACATGCCTATAGACAGGAAAAACAGGCTGTTGAACACTTCCCGCAGCGGGAGAATCTCGCCCAGCGCCTGGTGACTGTAATCGGACTCCGAGATTACCAGACCGGCGATGAAGGCGCCCAGCGCCAGAGATAGCCCTATCTTTGCTGAAACCCATGCTGTGCCAAGGCAGAGCATAATGATCGCGAGCAGGAAGACTTCCCGCTTACGTGTGCGCACCACTTGATGCAGGAGCCAGGGAAAGACATAGCGGGCGGCGAGCACCGCGGCGGCCGCGAAGAGCAGAATCTTGACGACAATTATCGCAATGCTGGTGAGGCTGCTGGATTCGCCACCGAGAAATGGAGTAAGCAACACCATGGGCACGATGCAGAGATCCTGGAAAATCAGAATTCCAATCGTTGCCTGTCCCTGCGGGGTATCGATCTCACCGCGATCGGTAAAGAGCCTGAGCACGATGGCGGTACTGCTCAGGGCAACCAGCATTCCCAGAAACACGGAAACGGTCCATGGCTGGCCCGCGAGCCGCGCGAGCAGAAAGGTCGCGCCAAGCGTTATCGAGACCTGCAGCCCGCCTCCCAAAAGCAGGAAGGTTCGCATGCGAACCAGCTGCTGCAGCGAAAATTCGATACCCACGGTAAAGAGCAGCAAAACGACGCCAATCTCGGCGAGACTCTCCACGTCGTGAACGTTGCTGATGAGTCCGAAACCGTAGGGACCGCACAGTACGCCTGTGAGGAGAAAGCCAACGATCGGGGGAAGCCCGATGCGGTTCATGATCAGCACTACAGCGACGCCCAATCCAAAAAGGATCAGCAGATCGCCCAGAAATCCGAGCTCAGGATTCATGCTTCGTTAGCCGCAACTCGAACTTTTTCCCCTGCCTGCATGCCGTGCTCCGATGTAGATGAACGTGAGATGGCCGCGCGCAACCGCAAGGGCCCCTGTCCACGCACCGCCGATAGTCCTACATATCCTGCGCTCAATAAAGAGAGGATAACGTGCTAAAGGAAGCGATCATCGCCCTGACGTGCCTTTTAGTAGTCGTACAATCGGCGGTTGCGCAACCGCGCATGCGGGCGCGTGACCTTGGCGTGGCACCCGGAATATTTCTGCCTGGACGGTTGAACGGCATCACTGATGTTCCTGGCGTCAAAGTTGGTCAAATAACTGTCGTGAGGGGAGATAGCGTCCGAACCGGTGTTACCGCCATTCTGCCCCACTCTGCGAATCTCTTTCAGGAACGGGTTCCAGCGGCGATTCACGTAGGTAATGGGTTCGGCAAGCTCCTGGGCGTAACGCAGGTAGCCGAATTGGGGGAGCTGGAATCGCCGATCCTGCTCACGTGTACGCTGTGCGTCTGGAACGTGGCCGACGCCCTCGTCGCGTGGATGCTCGAGAAGCCCGGAATGGAACGTGTCCGCTCGATCAATCCCGTGGTGGGGGAGACCAATGACGGCTACGCGCTGAACCTGGCCATCCGATCCCGGCCGGTCACTGCCGAGCATGTGCGGGCGGCGCTCGATTCCGCGTCGGAAGGCGTGGTTACTGAAGGGAGCGTGGGCGCCGGGACGGGCACGGTCGCCTTTGACTGGAAAGGGGGCATCGGAACTTCGTCCCGGGTGCTTCCGTCATCGCTCGGTGGCTGGACAATCGGTGTTCTGGTGCAAAGCAACTTTGGTGGAATTCTTCAGGTTCTTGGTGCTCCTGTGGGACGGGAGCTAGGCCGCCACGCCTTTCGCTCAGAAGTGGAACGGGGAAGGGGAGATGGGTCCATAATTATCGTGGTCGCCACAAATGCTCCGCTCTCGGAACGCAACCTTCGGAGGCTGGCAACGCGCGGCATCATGGGGCTGAGCAGGACGGGTTCTTCCGCGTCCAATGGTTCCGGCGACTACGTTATTGCGTTCTCGACTGCAATGGAAGTTCGCCGCCAGCAAGAGGCGAAGCGCCACAACACATCCGAGCTGGCGAATGACGAGATGTCGGCGCTTTTTCAAGGGGTGGTAGAGGCAACGGAGGAAGCGATCTACAACTCGCTTTTCATGGCGACCGACGTCACGAGCCGCTCTGGCACTGTGGAGGCGATTTCACTAACGCGAGTGCGAGAAGTCTTGCGCAAGCATGGGATTGCGGTACGGTAGCTAGGGAGAGCGGCACGCTTTCTGAGATGTCAGGTTATGTCTCTAATCCAGAGGAACCGATGGGAATAAAAAGATCCAACCAATATGCGTCGAACCGTCCGGAATCAGGCGGGGCGGACTACGACGAACGCAGTTTCGATGAATCAGTAATGAATGAAGAGAAGCAGGAGCTTGCCTCGAATGAGGACGAAGATGGGCTTATCCCCAAGCGCGGGGAGAATCCAGCGCAGGCGCGCGTCAAGAAATCCCGCTCGAAAAAGGAAAAGAAGAGCTAGCTGGGCGAATCGCCGAGTAGGCTCGCATTCGAGTGCTCGCACCGATCTAATGGAACCCAACCGCAGAGGAGGAACTTCGATGCCGGAGAAGTTGGAGGGACGCAAGGTGGCCTTTCTTGCGACTGACGGCGTTGCGCACGATGAGCTTGCTGACATGTGGGGCGCATTGCAGGACGCCGGGGCTACAGTGCACTTGATATCGCACCGGCCCGGAAGCATTCGCGATGACAAGGGTGACACCGTGCCCGCTGATTTCGCTGTGGCGGATGCGTCCGCGGCTGACTATGAGGCGCTTATCCTCGTAGGCGGGGCGGCAAGCGCGAGCGCAGTCGCGAAGGATGAGCAATCCTTGAAGTTTGTACGAGACTTTGTGGAGGCGGACAAGCCAGTGGCGGCGATTTCGGATGGCGTCTCGCTCCTCGTGGCTTCCGGCAGCGTTCAGGGACGAACGCTCACATCTTCCGCTGATTTTCGGGCTGGCATTGTGGATGGAGGCGGGGAGTGGGTGGACAAGCAGGTGCAGGTGGATCAGCTCTTGATCACGAGCAGAAGGCCAGAAGACTTGCGTCCGTTTGCGGCCAAGGTTTTGGACCTTCTGACAAGGGAAGTAGTGCAGGGCAAGGTCGATGAAGCTTCTCAGGAATCGTTCCCTGCCAGCGACGCGCCAGCATGGGGTCCTTCGTCTATCGGTGGTCAGGGAGCATCGCAATCTTCATGACCGGAGAGTCGCCAAGGGAAGTACGCGCCGCGCGAGCTGGCGCGGAACTCTCCGCTGCAGGAATTCTTCTTGTGGCCGGTTGGTTTGCTCTTGCTACCGGCTTGGGTGAGGTAGCACTGCACGCTTTCCGCAAACTGGTTCTGCAACGTTACCTCCTGGACGTGAGCCTGCATGCGGGATGGATGGCGCCACTAGCGAACATGTTAGTCTTCGCGATTCCGGCACTCGTTCTAATCGTTGTACGGAGAGTGTGGCCTGCGCGCGTGACGGTGAGTTTTGCCGTTGTGGCCTATGCATTCCTCGCCGTGCTGCCGCCGTTCATCATTTTTGACAAGTTGCACGGGCTTGCAGTCACTGTTCTCGCGGCGGGGTTGGCCCTACAGGCGGGACGGATAGTGCGTGACCACTCCCACGCATTCCTCGCCTTCGCCCGTCGCAGCATCTACTGGATGAGTGCTGCGGTTGTCCTGCTCGCTGCTGCCGTAACGCTCTACCCGATTATTGCGGAGCGGCGTGCGATCGCCGCTCTCCCAGGGGCGCCCGTTAACGCGCCCAACGTCCTGCTTATCGTTCTCGACACAGTCCGCGCGCTTAGCCTCAGCCTGTACGGTTACGACAGGCCAACTTCGCCCAACCTGGCGCGACTGGCGGCACGGGGTGTTCGGTTCGATCGCGCCTTCGTAACGGCCCCGTGGACTCTCCCATCGCATGCGAGCCTGCTGACTGGGCATCACCCGCACGAGACTAATGTCTCCTTCACGGTCGGACTGGATTCCAAGCTGCCGACGCTCGCCACTGTACTGAGCCGCCGAGGCTATCAGACGGCCGGGTTTGTCGCGAACGGGCACTACACGGGTTGGGAATCGGGCTTCACCCGTGGCTTCTCACGCTATGAGGATCGTCAGGTAAGCATGGGCCAGATGCTCTCGCAGTCATCGGTCATACTTGCCCTGTCCCGGAGCCGACTGGCATCCGCGATCGGATACCACCAGCAGCTGGGTCGCAAGCACGCAGCCGAAGTCGGTGCGGCGATGTTGCGTTGGCAGCGGAGGACGGAGGGACGTCCATTTTTCGCTTTCCTCAACTATCTCGACGCCCACGCGCCGTACCTCCCGCCAGTTCAGTTTCGGCGCTTGTTTGGACAGGACGCAGCTAGTCGAACGCCTCTTCTGATCAGGAATCTGGACTTGCCGGCCGTGTGGCCGACCCCGCAACTCCGTCTGGAACGAGACGCTTATGAGCAGGCAATCGCTGCGCTGGACCATTCAGTTGGCCAACTGCTCGACTCGCTCGAAAGCCGCGGTGTTCTCGACAACACGATCGTCATTGTTACATCGGATCATGGTGAAGAGTTTGGCGAGCATGGAAAGCTCGGACATGGCCGTACATTGCATACCCAGGCGCTCTGGGTGCCACTCTTGATCACAGGCGGATCCCTGGTTCCCGGTGGCGTGACGGTAACTGACCCAGTGAGTTTGCGGGATGTTCCCTCCACCGTAACAGCGATCCTTTCGCCCGGTAATCCGTCGCCATTTCCGGGCGTATCGCTAACACGCTTCTGGACCTCCTTCGGCGCCAACCAATCAGCGGAGCCAATTCCGGTTTTTTCCACCTCTCTTGGCAAGAAATCAGTGGTCTCCGGGCGCTATCACTACATTCGGGACGCCAGTGGCGGGGAGCTGCTGTACGATATCATGAGTGATCCGGAAGAGCTTACTGACCTCGGGCCGACGCGGGAGGGGAATAGGGTGATTCAGCGTCTCAGGCCAGTTCTCGCTTCATATGGCAGGGGATAGCCCCTTCTGGCGCGAGTTCCCGAGGTACCCACCGGCGGAGTTTCGAGACAGCTAAACCATACTGACCTGGCCAGCGTCTCATTGGTGAGTTTCAAATTGCCCAGTGCACCATCCCCCGTGTCGCTCAGCCGGTGAAATCCGTTTCCATTGCACCTTCTTCGTCGAGCGTGACCGAACTGGTTAGCCGGGCTGGCGCGGGCGACAACGCCGCGTTCGAGGAGCTGTACCGGGAGCATGCGGGAAGAGTCTACGCGCTTTGCCTGCGACTTTCGGGTGACACGCTGAGTGCGAGCGAACTTACACAGGATGTGTTCGTCAGGTGTTGGGAGCGTCTTGGCAGCTTCAGGGGCGAGAGCGCTTTCTCGAGTTGGCTGCACCGGTTGGCCGTGAATGTCGCGCTCAGCGCACACCGTGGCGATTCCAGACGCAGAAAACGCGTGGAAGCTGTCGCGGTACTTCCCGACACCGCCGGGGTTACGCGATCTGACGCTCGGGATTTTGACCTCGAGAAGGCCATTACCATGCTGCCAGCGGGGGCCCGAACTGTTTTTGTCCTGCACGACGTCGAAGGTTACAGGCATGAGGAAATCGCGGATTTCATGGGAATCGCGATCGGAACATCGAAAGCGCACCTGTTTCGTGCTCGTCGCCTGTTACGAAAGTCTCTGGAGCCACAATGAAGCATCTGACCGAAGAGCAGATCAACGAGATGGTAGATGAAACGCTGTCGCCGCATGCCAGGGCGGAGCTGGAGCAGCACAGTTCCGAATGCATGAACTGTCGCGCCGAGATCGCTGCTATGCGCTCAATGGCGGTGCGCGTTCGCGGGCTACCGTTGTCCATACAACCGCCGGCCGACGTTTGGCCGATGGTCTCCGCCAAAATTCAGACTTCCGCTGCTCCTGGGGAGAAGAAGCACAAAGCTTTCACCTTCCGCGCACCTGCGTGGGGTTGGCTTGCCGCGGCGGCTGTGTTGCTTGTCATGATCTCCTCGGCGGTCACCACGCTTGTTATGGGAAGACAGCAGTCCGGTGCGCCGACAGTTGCGACGTCTCGCCCTTCGATTGCGGACGGAAATCTCGCTACGCTAAGTCGCAGGGAAGCCAGCTATCGGAATACGGCGGATGAGCTGTGGGCCGCGGTGAATGCCCGGCGCGATCAGCTCTCACCCCAGACGATCGCTACCGTGGAGCGGAGCGTCATGCTGATCGATGCGGCCATCCTCGAAGCGCGCGAAGCACTTGCGAGCGATCCGAATAACGCGGTTATCGCCGACATGCTTTCGGCGAGGTATGAGCGCAAGGTCGACTTGCTCAAGCGGGCGACCGAATTGCTTCCACAAAGCTGATGCTGTCCCGAGCAATGCTGATCGCTGTGACGCTCGTATGGCTCGGCCTGATGCCGCGTGACAGCGGCGCTCAGCAGCGGGTGGACGAGCGTCATCCGATAGCGGCAAACGCTTCAATTCGCCTCACTCTCGTCGTGCCCATGGCAACGGTTCGGGTTATCGGATGGGATCGGGACACCATCGCCATCACTGGAACCATTGGCGACGACGATCGTTTTGGGGGCGGGTCTCTGCCATCGAGGGAGGGCGCAAAGTGGTACGTCGAGTCTCCAAAGCCCACCAAAGAGAAGAAGACGGCAGCTGGCAAGCCTGTGTCGCTCGAGGTTCGGGTGCCTGCGCGCAGCAGGCTCTGGATCAAGGGCGGAGGCGCTGACGTCGACATCCGGGATGTAACTGGCGCGCTGGACGTGAGTATCGTCGGTGGACGCATACGTGTGAGTGGCGCTCCACGAGAAGTGAATGCTGAAGCCATGGATGGCGATATCGAGATCGTTGGGACGATACCGTGGCTCCGCGCGAAGTCGGCCGCTGGCGCCGTCACTCTTCGCGGAGGAGGGGACGACGTAGCTCTCTCCAGTGTAAGCGGAAGCGTGACAGTGGACGAAGGATCCATAACGCGTGGGCGCTTCGAGACAGTCACGGGCGACATCCGCTACGGCGGTACGACGCCGCGCGACGGTTCTCTCACCTTCGATAGCCACAGCGGTGCAGTTGAACTGCGGTTTTCTCCAAAGACGCGGGCAAACTTCGACTTCACCACGATCAGCGGAACCATCTCGAACGAGCTAAGCAAGGCTCGCGCAATGAACGGGAAAGACATGCGCGGACGAGAGCTTGGGGTCGTCCTCGGTGGCGGTGGGGCTCGCATTGTAGCCAGGACGTTCAAAGGCGGAATCACGCTCAGAGCACGCTGATCTCGCTGCAGGCAATACCAACGCTCAACAGGAGAATCCAAAATGCAATGGCACTCATTTTCACGATCGTTGATCGTAGCGGGCATCGCACTAGCGGCTCTCGCTGCGTCCCCGCCCATGGCAGGCCCGCCGTGGATTTCCATCGAGTATCCGCCGAGCCCGTACGATCCCACGACGCGCGATGCCTTCCTGCTGGTACACGCGTTCCATCACGGAACGCCGATGAACTTTCCAGTCACCGGCAGTGCTGAAGGGATCGTGGATGGACAGCGGCGCTCCGTAAAGCTCGGCTTCGCAAAAACGTCGCGAACCGGCACGTTTGCCTTGAAAAAGCAGTGGCTCAGCGAAGGAACATGGACCCTCATTATCACGGTGACACAGGGCGAAAGTGCCGGTAACGCCGTAACCGCGTTGGTCGACATCGGGGTGAGCGGAGAAGTTGCGTCGGTGAAGGTGCCTACATCGCGGCGAGATGGCTGGAATATTCCGAAAACGGTGACTGTCCAGGAAGTTGACGCGGCACTCAGGGCGCGCGCGGCGCGTGCTGTAGCTGAACGGAGTTGATAGCCGAAAGCTGATGGGAAGTTGCGTTCGTCTCGCTGGAAGATAGAATAGGCTCCGGTCGCTCTCCTACATGCTGCCGGAGCCTCTTCTTATGAAATGGGTAGTGCGCTTCGCAGGCCTGCTCGCCACCATTATTGGCAGCGTCGTGGTCATCGGCTGGCTCCTCCCTCAGAATCACGTAACTGCCCGCAGCGTTGAGTATCGCGCTCCGATGGACACCGTCTGGAAGTTGATCACTGACATCGCATCGATGCCGGGCTGGCGCACCGATCTGGCGCGCGTCGAAATTCTCCCACCACTCGGCCAGCAATTCGCCTGGCGTGAGACCTCAGGCGGAGGCGATGTCCTGACATTCGTCCGTGCTGAAGCGCGGCCCTCAACTTTTCTGCGAACCACAATCCTCGACGAAGGGGGACCCTTTGGTGGTGAATGGGTGCACGATCTTCGGCAGGATGAGAAGGGTGGGATGACACTGACGATTACCGAACGCGGCTGGGTAAGAAATCCGCTCTTCAGGTTCGTATCCCAGATAGTGATCGGTCATAATGCAACGATCGACGCGTATCTTTCTGCGCTTGGGGACAGACTGGGAGAAACCGCTACCATTCAGGATGCGGTTCCGGCGGAAGCCGACTCCGGTATGCCACCCGCTCCCTGAGTTCTCACTTTCTTGACCAGGGCGGCGGGCAATGATATTCGACTGGCTAACAGACTGCGCTCTTGGCCAAAGACACTCCATCAAACGAGGTTTAATGCGTTCCACCCGTTTGTTGCTCCCGGTAATTCTGGCGACGAGCCCCATCGTCCTCGGAGCTCAGCAGGTAGCCAATGTAGAGGTGACGCCCGCGCGTGCATCGGTAGTGGCGGGCCAGGAAGCCAAATTCCGAGTTGTCGCCAGGGATGCGAACGGCAAGACGATCTCCGGCGCAACGGTCTACTGGGCAGCCGTGCCATTCGACATAGCCAGCGCCGATTCAACAGGCAACGTAGAGACGTTCCGCGCCGGAACAGGAAAGATCTTCGCCATCGTGAATGGCAAGCCAGGCTCAGCGGAAATTGAAGTCCTCGAGCGTGAGCCAGCCCGGATCGAGATCGCCGCACCAGGCTCGCCAGCTACCGTAATCGGCGGGGTCCTGCAGCTTGATGCAACAGGCTTTACGGAAGTCAACGACCGTCTGGACGACGTCGCGGTTACATGGAGATCGATGCAGCCGGCGATCGCGGAGGTTTCCTCAGCCGGCTTGGTACGCGGCAAGGCGG
>JACDCM010000232.1 GCA_013817545.1 Gemmatimonadaceae bacterium
TCACGTCGTACTCGCGAAAGCCCGCCATTGTGGTTACTTCGGCAACGCGATCGGTGCCCGACGGATGGGCATGGCTTGTCAGTATGGCCTCACCCCCTGCCGTGCGCATGGCGGCCATTACTTCGTCACTGTCTGTCGCAACGACACACCGGTCGGCGATTCCGCCGTCAGTGACGCGCCTCCAGACCTGAGCGATGAGCGGCTCGCCGCCGAGTAGGCGGAGTGGCTTGCCTGGAAGACGGGTGGCACCGAGTCGGGCGGGAATCACCGCCAGAATGCTCACGGGCGAAGCGAGGCGCGGGGGGACGCAAGTTTCACGCCATGCAATCTATCCGGTCTGCAAACGAAATGCAAACACGGGATTGGCGGGAGATGAACTGCATCTGCGAACTGCGAAGAACGACCGGTGGTTTCGAGCAATACAAGTAAGTTACCGCACCGGATCGCGCTGTTGCAATCGAGCACCAAGCTCCGCTGTCACAACCGAGCCCCGAGCGCCGCGCTGTGCCAACCAGGCACCGGGTACCGAGCACCGCACACCTGTCCGTTAGCTCACTGAATCGAAACCCCGACACTGAATTTGGTTTTTCTCTCGTCGCCTTCCGCGGACGGATTGATCACAGCGTCGAATCGTAATGGCCGCAGGGTTAAACGAAGCCCGAGGTTTTGAACCAGGTCGGGAAGCTCGTCGATTCCGGCCGCACCGATCATGTGCCTGAGCGTTACGATTGGCGATCCCACAAACGGGATCGTGATCCGTTGAATCGGCACGTTATACCGGCTTTCGACGAAAACGAGCTGATCACCGCCCATCTCGAGCAAATCGAGTGTTGGCAGCGTTCCGGAGCCGCCAAGGTACGCAAAGCGTTGCGGTGGCGTGGCATCGCCTGTGGTCAGCACTCCGTGCGACTGCAACTCGAAATTTTGGGTGCCGAATGTGGGGAAGTCGACTGTCGCATCAACCGTGGTCTGGGTGAAATCTCCCTCGCCGGGAGTATCGAACGGAACCTCAAGTTCCAGCGAGAAGCCAATCTCCACCTTTTCGTTCGACCATTCCGCCCGCCCCCCTGCGAGGGCGGAACTGATGCGCCCGCGCTGGATCGGCGGATTCGGGCGGCGTATTCCATCTACCCTGTCGCTCTTGTCAAGGATGCTCCATGGTGTGCCCCCCCGGGCCGACCATGCGTGTTCTGTTCGGGCTCCACCCCACACGTTGGCTTCCAACGTCGAAGTCTCCCAATCTTTTCCTATCCGTCCAGTGAAGCGGTCGGCGCGATAATAGTTGCGGGTATCGCGCCCGAATACGAACGACGCCGCAGAGTTGATCAGATCGGAGTATATCCACCGGTCGTTGGACACAGTCGTCCGCTCGGCGACCACGTCGGCCCAGAGAGATCGGTTAAGGTTTGCGCGAGCGTCCAGTGAAAAATCCAGCGCTCCAAGATTGGTGCGATAAGTGGCCAGCGAATTACCCGTATAGCGGCCCGAATCGAGATTGAACGTAGGACCGAAAGGCAAAGCAAGGCCATCGACACGGTTGTACTCAGGAATTCGCACGCCGTAAACCCCGGGCAGGTAGAAGCGCCGACGGTCGGTCAACTCGATCTCGCGGTAGTCGAGAACGTAATTCCCCTGGACCTCTACCACGTCGAACGTTACGTCGCGAAAGCAATCCTGGCCTCTGCGAATGGTGGACAGTGCGGAGGGGTAGACGCAGCCGCCGATAGCAATCGCACGTCCATCAATGCTCGCGCCTGGGTGCACGAAAAGATCACCGCCTATCACCAACACGTCGCCGCGCACGGTCGCTGCGATCTCCGCATCGCCGCCCAGGATAATGAGCGAGCGAGCAAGCACCGAATCACGCGGAAGTTTCACCTTCTCCGCTCCCCCGAGCCGGACGTCGTACGGCTGGCTGATTACTTCACGCACGATCTGTGTCGGCCGTCCAGGGCCCGCGTAGCCGACTCTCACCGACGGCCGCCGTTGCTGAGCAGCCAGCGAGGCCCCGCCGGCGACCGTCAGTAGCAGAAGTGAAAAAATGGCGTAACCCGCGCGGGGTCTGGCCTTTTCAAAAGTCATGATCTAGCCCCTTTCAGGACCTCGGGTGGAACTGCTTGTGAACGGAGCGCAGATATTCACGATCGACGTGCGTATAGATCTGCGTCGTCGATATGTCAGCGTGTCCCAACATCTCCTGCACCGCGCGCAAATCGGCTCCACCCTCCAGCAAATGCGTGGCAAAACTGTGCCGAAGAGTATGGGGCGACACGCGTTTGGCAATTCCCGCCTTCGTGACGTACTTGCGTAATATTTTCCAGGCTCCCATCCGCGATAGTGGAATACCGCGTGCGTTGAGCAGCAACGTTCCCTTTCCCGTCCCGCGCTCCAACCGCGGCCGCAACTCTCGCAGATACGTTGCCACCGCTGCGACTGCTCTTCGTCCGATAGGCACAAGTCTCTCCTTGTCACCCTTTCCGATTACGCGAACGAGCGATTCGTTCATCAACACGTCGCGAACCCCAAGCGTAATCCATTCAGACACACGCAATCCGGCACCGTATGCGAGCTCCAGCATGGCGCGGTCCCGAAAAACAAGCGGATCGTCCAGAGTTGGAGCAGCGAGCAACCGCTCTGCTTCTTCGACGCTCAGCACGTCTGGAAGCGTTAGCCATCGCTTCGGAGTTTCGAGTCGGTCGCTGGGATCTCCGCCAACATATCCCTCACCCAGCAGAAATCGGAAGTAGCTGCGGACTGCTGACACATTGCGACGGATGGATCCCGGCGCGAGTCCCAGATCCTTCAAGTGATACACATAGTCATGCAACATACGTGGCGTGGCATCGCCGGGTCCCGAAGCTCCCTTGACGCTGGCGAACGTTGCGAAACGAGCGAGATCTCTGGCGTAAGCTTCACCTGTTCGCTCTGAGGCGCCGCGCTCGAGGGCCAGGTAATCCCCGAATCGTTCCAGCAGGAAGTTGCGCGCGATGTTGTCGGTGATCACTGCTTGTAAGACGAACGCCGCCGGACAATCAACCACACCGTTCCCGCGAGAATCGCCACCGCAACGGCTGCAATCGCCGCGGTACGCGAGAAAGCGCCGATCCTGGCTTGCAGATCCTCCCAATTGTTGCCGACGCGATAAGCGAACACGCTTATGGCGGCATACCAGATACCGGATGCGATCCCCATAGCCGCAGCGGCGCGCAACGGCGGAATCTTCAACGCCCCGGCAAACGGGGGTACCAAAGCGCGCACACCAGGAAGAAAGCGGCTGACAAAAAGTCCCAGCATTCCGTTGCGTTCGTAGAACTGTCTTAGTCGAGCTTCGCCCTTCTCGCCGCGAAGCCACTGAAAGCGCGATCGCAAACCCTCCGCCCCGAGGCGGCGTCCGGCGGCATACATTCCCATTGCGCCAGCGATGTTTCCCATCCAGGTGGCCATGAAGGCGGCTACGGGAGTAGCGTCGCCGCGCGCAGCGAGAAAACTCCCAAAAGCGACAATGGTATCCGCTGGGAGCGGTGGGAAGATGTTCTCCAGAGCGGCCGTAACTGCCAGGGCGAGATACAGCGCAAGCGGGGGGAGCGAGGAAAACCAGGCCAAAAGGCCGTCCATGCTCAGTTTTCTCCGGCAGTGCGCTCGAGAGTCGCAATCGCTACGCAGCCTAGCCCTTCGCCCCGTCCAACCCATCCCATTCCTTCGTTGCTCTTCCCCTTGATGCTCACTGCCTCAACACCGATACCGAGCGCCAGGGCAAGCGCTTCCCGCATTGCGTTGCGAAACGGAACGATTCTCGGCCGCTCAGCGACAACAGTTGCGTCGACAAACACCACCGTCCACCCGCGCTTCTTAACAAGCTCTACCGCCAGCATGAGCATGGCGATCGAATCGCGTCCCTTGTTCGCGGGATCGGAATCGGAGAACATTTCTCCGATATCTCCTGCCGATGCCGCGCCGAGAATGGCGTCCGTTATTGCGTGTGCGACCGCGTCACCGTCAGAATGGCCAAAGAGCGTATAGTCGACCGGAATCGTCACTCCGCCCAGGCGCATTGGGCCGCCAGGAGTGAATCGATGTGAATCATAGCCAATGCCGGTGCGTGTCATCCGCTGGCGTGCGTCGGCTCATCCGGCGCCGGGCGAAGTGGCCGCGGTCTGCCACGCAGGGAAAGGTGGCTAGGCAGCGGCACCTGTTTGCGCGATGACCGAGTAATCCTGCCGGCGGCGGGCAGGAGTGAATCCCGCATCCAGTATGAGGCGTTCCATCTCCGCGGTTGTTGTTCGATGTGTCGTATTCGCGGCGGATACAACGTTCTCCTCGATCATGAGCGAGCCGAAATCATTGCAGCCGAAACGCAGAGCTATCTGACCAATCTTCATTCCCATCGTTACCCAGCTCGATTGCAGGTTCGGCACATTGTCAAGCACTATGCGCGCGATGGCGACCGTTCGCAGATAGTCTACCGCGTCTGTCTTCGGCTGATGCGACATCGTCGGTGTGTTCTCCGGCTGGAGCGGCCAGCAGATGAACGCGGTGAACCCACCGGTCCGCGCCTGCACCTCTCGCACGCGCTGGAGATGCTCTATTCGTTCCGCCAGCGTTTCACCCAGCCCGTACATCATGGTCACTGAAGTCTTCATGCCTTCGTCGTGCGCGATCTCCATGACTTCCAGCCAACGGTCGGCGCCAGCTTTCTTCTTCGCAACGATGTCACGCACTCGCTGCACGAGGATCTCACCACCGCCGCCGGGCACCGAATCGAGTCCCGCCTGCATCAACTCCCGGATGACGTCGCGCGCGTCCATGCGAAACACTTTGGAAAAAAAATCAATCTCGCTCGGACTGAAGCCGTGTACGTGGATCGGGTGATGCTGCTTGATGTAGCGCAGAAGCTCGAGATACCACTCGAATGGAATGTATGGATTGTGTCCGCCCTGCATCAGAATCTGCACTGCGCCCAATGCCTTTGCTTCGTCGATCTTCGCGCCAATCTGCTCGAATGACAGCGTGTAGCCTTCGCCATCCTTCGGCCGGCGATAGAACGCGCAGAAACCACAATCGGCAACACACACGTTGGTATAATTGATGTTGCGGTCGACTATGTAGGTGACGATGTCGTGAGGATGTTTCGCTTGTCGTACACGATCCGCCTCGGCGCCCAGCTCGAGCAGCGGCGCGTTGGTGTAGAAATCGAGTATATCATTCATGAGCATTCAGGCAGCGGAGAGAAATGCAAGCGTTCCGTTGGGAACGCGGCCGGCACCGACGAGGCGGCGAAAAAAATCGGTCAGACCGGCGAGATGCTCGTACGACAACGCGTAATCGAGGCCGGTGAGATACTGCTCGCACACATGTATGGGAAAACTGGTCACTTCGGATGCGTGCGCCGCCACCAGTTTTATGTTCTGCAGCCCCCAATCGCGCGATGCAATCAGGGAAGCGTGGACGCCAAGCGCATTGGCAGCGGGAACCGCACGGCTTGCTACCCATACCGCGAATACGAAAGGCAGGCCCGTCCAACGTTTCCATTCCGCCCCGAGATCGTAGACGTAGGGATACGGCGCAAAATCTCCGAATGGCAGCACACCCTTTGCCTGACTTAGATGCAGCGCCGCGTCACCGATGACGAGTCTCGCATCGCCTTCACGTTCTGAAGCCCCGCGCACATCGGCCAATTCTGCGTTGCCGGGCACAAACTCGGGACGGCAACACCAGACATTTTCAAAGAGGAGTTGCAGCAAAGCGACGCTCGTCATGGAGCTCGTGCTCACGATCACCTGCCGGCTGCCGAGTTCACCCGCTGGAAGTCTGGAAAACAGAAGCACGCTCCTGACCGGTCCATCGCAAGAGATAGCGATATCGGGTAGCAGAAGGTAGCGATGCGGGGCGCGAGCATACTCGATCGCGGAAATCACGCTTACATCCAGCAGCCCTGTGGCCATGAGTTCGTTCAGCGCCGTGGGAACTCCGTCGATCAGAGTTCCGTCGAGCGGTACGATTCCCCGGTCGATCGCGCCGTAAACCGGAAAACAGTTTATGTATGGAATTCGGCCCACTCGCATCGAAGTCACGCCGCTTCCTCGCCGGTCTCGAACGAAGGAAACGTCCTTATCGTGCGATACAACGAATCGCGCTCAACGGGAACCTTGCCGGCGCCACGGATGAGCTTCAGGATCTCGTCGAGAGACAGCGCTTGTGGGGTGTGCGCGCCGGCCTCGTGGTAGATCTTCTCCCTTACGACGGTTCCCTCGATGTCGTTGACGCCGAAGCCAAGTGCTACTTGCGACAGATACGGCGTCACCATGATCCAGTGCGTCTTGATGTGCTCGAAGTTGTCGAGGAACAGACGTCCAACCGCCAGGTTGCGGAGGTCGTCATAGCCCGTTGTCGCGGTTCCAGTGCGTCCCAGACGCTCACCCAGCTCGTTGTGATCCGGGTGGTACGCGAGCGGAATGTAAGTGAGAAAGCCGCCGGTCTCATCCTGTAAATCACGAAGCATTGACAGATGATCAAGCCGGTCCTCTATCGTTTCAACGTGACCGTACAGCATCGTGCAGTTGGACCG
>JACDCM010000233.1 GCA_013817545.1 Gemmatimonadaceae bacterium
CTCGACGGATACGACACGATTGAATGGGCGGCGGCGCAGCCCTGGTCTAACGGCAAGGTGGGTACGTTCGGGTTGTCGTATCCCGGCGCGGTGCAGTGGCTAGCCGCAGTGGAATCGCCTCCGCACCTGGAGGCGATGGTTCCCGCAATGACGTTTTCCCGGCCCGACAACTTCTGGTACGCCGGGGGCCTGTTCGACCTGTCGTGGAATTCATGGATCTGGTTCAGTATCGCGCCGGATGAGCGTCGCCGCGCCGACTTGCCTGGCCCGCGCACCGGCCGAGAGGCGCGCGCTGCATGGGACTCGTTAGCGCCGAAGCTGCTCGCCCGCCTCCCGGACACCGACGTTCCCGAGCTCGCTCAGGTCGCCCCGTGGTACCGGGAGTGGCAACACCACGGTCCAGACGACCCGTGGTGGAACTGGGCAGACCTCCGCTCGCGCTATGGCCGCACCCGGGCCGCGGTGCTCAACATTTCGGGGTGGCACGACGAGGCGTACGGACCTGAAGGAGCGATCACCAACTTCCTCGGAGTGCTGGCGTCCCGTGGAGACGAGCGCCATCCGCGCGCTTTCCTCATTCTGGGACCGTGGGAGCATGGCTCGGGGGCGATCGACGACCGGAGCGCGACGGCGGCATCGGGCGAGCGCGTCTTCGGATCCGCGGCCGGGCTCGATTACGACGAAATGGTTCTGCGCTTCCTCGATCGATATGTCCGGGGCGTAGACAATGGTGTGGACAGCGAGCCTCGCGTGCGGGCTTTCGTAATGGGGGAGAACCGCTGGCTCACGAGCGATCGCTGGCCTTTCGCGGCTACGACTCCGCTACGTCTCTCGCTTTCGCGCGCGGCGGGAGGGAAGGGGACGCTCAGCGGCAAGGTACCTACTCCGGGAAGCTGGACGATCGTCTCCGATCCCGACAAGCCCATCGTCGACCAGTTCAACGCCGCATATGGGGCGCACGATTACCGCGCGCTCGCGGAGCGCGACGATGTGATGGTTTTCGAGACCGAGCCGTTCGAGCGCGACACGCGCGTGTTAGGTCGCATCGAGGTGAAGCTCAACGTCAGTGCAGACTTTCCGGACGCGCATCTGTACGTGCGCCTCTTCGACGTCTCGCCCGGCGATACCGCGTGGAACCTGATGAGTCCCGGACTCGAGGTCGCACGTCTCAGCGAGCGGCCTGGAGGAGTTGAGCTTGTTCCCAACGAGCGGACCGAGATGGTTATTGGCCAACATTTGACAGGCAACTTGTTCCGTGCAGGCCACCGACTGCGCGCTGTGGTAATGCCGAGTTTCCTTCCACACTTCGCACCCAACCTGACGAAGGGAGGATGGGTAACGTTGACGGCAAAACGCCGAGTGACGAGGATCACGGTGCACTTCGGAACGCAACGGGGATCCAGCATTATGGTGCCGCTGATTCCGGAAGAAAAGAAAATTGACAAACGAGAGACAGAAAGCGCGGGCGACCAGAATCTCCAGTTGGAGCATCGCTGGGGTATTCGTGAAGTTGAACGCTTGCCGAAGCTGCGCCTGCGCTCGCGCGGACCCCGTCATGCCGGGACTCGCGCCGATGATGGCGGCTGGCTTTCCGTTCAGCGGTGAGTTTGCCGGCGGTCGGGATGCCCAGTCGATCGCATTCTTCAGAACTCCGGGTACGCCATGATTGTACTCCGGCGTCGCAATGAGCATTGCGTCGGTCTCGCGAATAGCAGCCTTGAAGGCTGCCACCGACTCTGGATCCCCTCTAGCCTCGACGTCGCCGTTGTAGAGTGGGATATCGGTGAGGTCGAACATGCGAATCTTCATATCGTCTGGGGCGACTTCAACCGCCGCGTTGGCAGAGCGCGATTGAGCGGTCCAGCCCGAAGGCTGCCTGCGAATCCCAGTACGTTCATGCTCACTCGTTCTCGACCGATGATATGGCTTGCGACGGAAGGTGGATTGGTGGAAGGGCCGCCTCGATCCGTG
Source organism: Gemmatimonadaceae bacterium (assembly GCA_013817545.1). Classification (GTDB taxonomy): domain Bacteria; phylum Gemmatimonadota; class Gemmatimonadetes; order Gemmatimonadales; family Gemmatimonadaceae; genus JACMME01. Next base: position 1,972 of record JACDCM010000233.1, read on the forward strand.
CACGCATGGGCTCGTACTGCGCTGGGAGCATAAGTCGCTCGCCAAGTCGCTCGATTGGTTCGTCAATATCAAACCCAGGGGAGTCGGTCGCTATCTCGAAAAGCACGCCACCAGGCTCGCGGAAGTAGACCGAGTGAAAGTAATCCCGGTCGATAACGGGTGTGGGCTGGAGGCCGGCTGCCGCAACCTGGCTTCGGACGTCAAGCTGCATAAAGTCATCGTCCACCCGCCATGCCACGTGATGCACAGTGCCGGCGCCGCTCACTCCGGAAGGGAAGCCGCCGACGTTTCGCACGTCGACCAGTGTACCAGGGCCGCCATCGCCCGAAGCGAAGCGTCGAGTTCCTTCCTGCCCGCGCACCGGTCGAAAGCCGAGCGTGTCAACGAGGACCTTCTCCGTGTCGGTGCCTCTGTTCGCCCGGATAGTCACCGCGTGAACACCGTGTAGCGCGTGCTCGCTCGGAATACCAGGTGCGTTTGCCCAAACGGAGCGCGCCCCGGCTCCCTCGTGGCCGACGATCTCGAGCATAAGCCCATCGTGATCCTTGAATTCGATCACGTATTCCACATCGGAGCCATCAAGATCTCGTCTGGTCGGCCCCACGAACTTGACCGCGTGACGCACCAGGCGCTCGACCCAGAAACTGATCGCGCCCGGCAGCACGGCGAACGACGTTACCGCTACCTGGCCCGTACCCTGACGACCCCGGCGCGCGCCGGGCCATGGGAAAAACGTGAGGATGCTTCCTGGACTTCCGACTTCATCTCCGAAGTAGAAGTGATACGTCTGAGGGTCATCGAAGTTGACCGTTCGCTTGACGAACCGGAGACCGAGTACGCCCGCGTAGAAATCCAGGTTTCGCTGAGGGTCGCTGGCGATCGCCGTTACGTGATGAATCCCCTGCACGTTTCTCATCCGTCAGTTCGCTCCGCTTGTCCAGTGCCGGTCCATTCGGTCGCATTAGCGGTCCGTCACAGTAAACGTAACGCTGCTTCGACTAGCCATCTGTGCCTTCAGTCTTTCCAGGTCTGCGCCTCGGCATGAAACGGCGCGCGAGGTAGGCGGCGACCAGCACGATGATACCGAGCGGTATCAGAAATCCGAGCGACGCGATCAGTCCGGCCATGAAGGTCACGAAGTTGCGCCAGGCGTTCTTGAAGGCTTCTCCAATAACACTGGAACCCTGATACGCTCCCACGATGGGGGCGGGCTCGTGTACAGTGACGGAGAGTGTACTCACTGCCACACGAGTTTTCAGGTAGCGAAGCCGTCCCTCGTACCGTTCGATCTCCTCGCGTACGCGCGCCAGCTCGCGTTCAACCGCCAGCACATCGGCGAGCCTTCCGGTGCGCGTCGCGAGAATGACGACGAGACGCTCCTCGAGTCGCCGGGCATTGGTGACGCGGGCAGTAAGATCCACAAACTCCTCTCCCACATCCTCGGCGCTCTCGTTCACCGCCTCAACTTTGCCAATTGGCCTGAGACCGGTAATTGCTTCGCCCCAGCGATTTGCTGGAAGCTTGATCTCGAGCGTCGCGGAACGCATCTGCTCGCCTCCGGACTGAATTGAGGTATTCGCGATGTAACCGCCCACGCGCTGCGCGAGCAGGCGGACCCTCTCGATGGCGAGCTCCAGTGAGTCGACTTCAATGTTCGCGCTGCCTGTTCGGATGATCATCGACGGAGCGATCGAATCGCCCGCGGGCCTGGTGCTTTGCGGCGGAGCGGGAGGCATGTTGGCCTGGCGGTCATCCTTACTCATCTCGAGCGCTACAGCATCCCTTGGTGCGCTTGCCGGAGGCGGCGCAACCTGCTTGAGGTCCATGGCAGGGCTCTCACTGTAACCCACAGCCGCGGTCGATTCAGCCTCATCGCCGGGCGAGGAGCATGCGCTGATTACTGCGAATGAAGCGAGAAATATGCTTCCAGATACTCTCATGTTGTTCTCCAACGTACAGTTGTTGTACCTCGATCAGAATCGAGTCCCTGTCGTCCAATACCTGCTCGTGCATAATAGACGCCGCGGGAACGGTGTCCTTGCACACGCAGCACATAACCGGTCCATTATGTTCGCATGACGAGAAGTCAGGCCCGCCCTTCCCGAACAGGTTTCTTCGCAACGCTGGGTCTTCCGCTGATTCGCGGCAGCGAGCTCGCACCGCAAAGCACCGACACTCTCAGGCGCGTCATAATCAACGAAGCGATGCGCGCAGATATTTCGCCGGACGCGATGTGGTTGGTTCCCGCATTCGTCTTGGCGGACCATCTGGCAAGGACGCCGAGGTCGTCGCGGTGGCCGCGGACGCGCGCATGCGCAGTGTTTCGGCGGATGTGAAGCGTATGATCTTCGTGCAGTCGGACGTAGGCGTCTACGGACTGATCGCATTCATGACTGCGCAGCGCGGCAGGGAACCGGGTGCGGATAGTGCTCGGCGCCCGCGCCTTCTACCGTCCCGCCGCCTTGGGAGCGGGCTTGGTTGCGGCCGCCCCTGCGTTTTCCGCCGCGTCCAGGTACGACGTGTCGTGGCCGCGCTGCCTGAGCATGTTGGCAAAGGAGATTTTGTCGACCGCCTTCATGTAGGCTTCCTTGGATTCCACCTGCTTCGCATCCACGAGATCAATCAGTGCGTCGTTCAGCGTCACCATACCCAGACGACGGGATGTCTGCATGACCGAGGCAATCTGAAAAGTCTTTCCTTCGCGTATCAGATTCGAGACCGCGGGGATGGACAGCAGCACTTCACGCGCCGCCACTCGCCCGCCACCGATCTTCTTGCATAACGTCTGCGAGATGACGCCCTTGAGCGAGTCCGAAAGCATGGTACGAATCTGAGCTTGGCGGTCCGCCGGGAATTGGTCAATCAGGCGGTCAATGGTACCGGCCGCCGTCGTGGTGTGCAGCGTCCCAAAGACCAAATGCCCTGTTTCGGCCGTCTCGATGGCGATGGATACCGTCTCCAGGTCGCGCAACTCACCCACCAGAATGATGTCCGGATCCTCGCGCAGTGCCGCGCGAAGCGCGCTCTTGAACGAACTCGTGTGGACCCCAACCTGCCGCTGCGTGATGAGACAGTTCTTGTTGGGATGCACGAACTCGATCGGATCCTCGATCGTGATCACGTGATCGTTACGCGTCCGGTTCACCAGGTCGACGAGCGAGCAGAGAGTCGTTGACTTGCCCGATCCGGTTGGGCCAGTCACCAAAACCAGACCTTTCGTCAGAAAGCAGAGCTTTCGTACCTCTTCGGTTATTCCAAGCTGGTCGACGGTAACTACCGCTGCCGGAATCACGCGGAAGACTGCGGCAGCGCCCATGCGGTCGCGCAGTGCGTTGCAGCGAAAGCGTGCGAGACCGTCGATTTCGTGCGCGAAGTCGGTATCGTTGGAGCTCGCGTATTCCAGGCGGTTGCGCTCCGGCATCACGCCAACGAGCATCGCTTGCAGCTTGTCGTTGGAGATTGGCGCACCGGTTGGGTCGCGCTGGATCTCGCCGTGGATGCGGAAGATCGGCGGCTGCCCTACGCGCAGGTGCAGGTCAGAGGCACTGCGCTCGACAAGTTGCCTCAGCAGCACGTCGAGCTCGGCTTGAGCGGCAGCGTTGCCGCCAACGCTGGTTTCCACTCCGCGAGCAGGTGCGGCGTTGCCATTAGTGCGCTGCGAAGGCACATCGGGCTTCATCACAACCGTCAGACGGCCATCGGTGAAATGCGTGCTGGCCGCGAAGGCGCCGTCGGCACAGGAGTAGCCAAACGACGTCTCAGCTCCCGACTCGATATGGCGCATGCTTTCGGGGGGGGCCACTTCACGGAGGAGCGTCACGAGCTGTGGCGTCGTGAAAGTCTGGCGCGAGAGCGGGCGAGCCTGGCCGGCGATCTGAAGCGTTGCAACCTGATCGGTTACAAGCTCAAGCGCGTCCCCGCGATTGCTGACGAGGGCGGTGAGAAACTTGTCGAGATGGGCCATCAGTCGAGCGGACGAACGCGTTCGATGCAGCGCATGTTCACGAGATGAATGGCGTCGTCGGCAAACAAGGTCAGAAACCTGTCGGTGTGATGGTTGAGAAAATCGAGTGGGCGCGCACGTCCAGCTGGCATTTCCAAAAGAACCGCACCTGTTCGCACGGCTCCATCGACCAGGGTTATTTCAAGTACCACGGAGCAGGCGCTTGCGCGGCGGAGCTCGTCAGCCTCAACATCGTCCACTGGCCACGCCTCCACGATCTGGTCCTTTGACACGAGGAATGTGTCTCCGCCATCGGTGATGAGCGGAATAAAGGGCGCCGGTGAGTTGAATACATCCACCGGCTCCTCTCGGCCCAGGTGACGGTAAACCGAGGGTTGCACGAAGATGAATCCGTGCACGTTCTCGCCGGTTTTCAGCCGGATGCTTACCGCGAGCCGGTCCTTCTCAATTCGATACTGGTAGACGCTGGTCATGAGGCTTGATCCATGAAGATCGGTATCGCTCATTCTAGACGCTGGAGTGGGCCGATAGTCACGAATGCAAATGTTGTTGTAAAGCTCATGGCGATCACACCAAAGTTGCCGTCTTCGGGTGCGAGTTAACGTTGTGGCCAT
>JACDCM010000234.1 GCA_013817545.1 Gemmatimonadaceae bacterium
GTGGTGCTCGCTGTTCACCATGTTCATGAGAGCGTCAATGCGTCCTGGAAAATACGGCGCCGGCTGCAGCACTCCCACCACCGTCACGGCCTTTCCACCGACACGAACGGAATTTCCGACGATTCCGCTGTCACCGCCGAAGCGTTTCTGCCAGTACTCATGCGTCAACATCATTACGGGAGCGGCGCCGGTCCCGTCGTCGCCCTCGCCAAAGCTGCGGCCCAGGATCGGCGAGAGACCCATCACCGAGAAGTAGTTCCCGGTTACCAGACCGACATCGATTCGCACCGCGTCTCGCTCACCCACCAGACTCATCGTCATGGGCGAGTATTCTGCGATCCCACCGAGTGCCCTGGAGGCGCTCCGGAAGTCGGTAATCTCGGGGACGGAAAAGAGCACGTTCTCGCCACCAGGGCCCTGGGCGGACTGGCGGAGGTACATCAGCCGGCCACCGTCCCTGTGCGGAAGGGGGCGGAGCATCACGCCGCGGACCACGCTGAAGATGGCGGTGTTGGCGCCGATGCCGAGCCCGAGCGTAAGCACGACCGCGAGAGTAAAGCCCCGAGCGCGGGAAAGGCTTCGGAGAACGTAACGAAGGTCGAACATTAAATGGGCCTCACTTCACCAAAGGGTCGAAAGTACGGTGGCTGCGGCTAGGCCGCGCGCAGGCTTCAGGGCTTCGTTTTTGGAAACGGTGTTCTCGCGGCATTCTCGGGGGTCTGGTTGGCGCGCTGAGAACGCGCGTCACGACTATTTCCCCATCTTGGCGGAAACGTCAACGTTGGGGAGGAACTACTTTTTCCGAGCATGTCTCTTCTCGCTTTTTTGCAGGTCGACAAGATACTCATCCAATCGATTGAAGCTTTCGTCGTAGAAGCGGCGATACCGCTCGGCCCACTTGACAACCGCCCTTAGGGGAGCCGCCTCGAGCTTGCAGGGACGCCACTGCGCGTCACGACCCTGAGAGATGAGACCAGCCCGCTGCAGCACCTTGAGGTGCTTGGAGATAGCGGGGAGACTCATCTCGAATGGCTTGGCGAGTTCCGACACCGTCGTTTCGCCGGATGCAAGGCGCGCAAGTATTGCTCGCCGGGTGGGATCGGCGAGGGCGGCGAAGGTCGTGCTCAGATGATCGGTGGATGCCATGTAATAAACCACTAGGTTAAATAGCTTTCAGGTTAAATACAACGCAGATGAGGGACTGTCAAGTGCCAATCCTTGGCGGTGGGAGGTTAACGGTGAGGTACGAAGACAGGCTCACAGAGTAGTCGCCGGCCCGGCGCCATTTCCGCATTTCCAATAATGGTTGCTACGTCGCGCCTGTAATAAGTGTAATGGTCTCGGCGGTGGAAGTCCCGCTAAGGCGACAGCGCATTCCTTAATTTATTGTTTCGCCGGTCCAGCCGTCCGCACAGCGCTCGTCCTCTCGGCGCCGAGTGACAGCGTCCGGGCCAACCTGTGTTTCCTTTTTTCTATTTCCTTGGTGCGCGATTTCTCGAGGCCGGCATCAAAGTAAAGGTTATACGCATGCTCTTGATTAGTCAGCGCCTGGATCGCTCATGCGCTAGCCAAAGCTCGGTGCCTTTCATCTCACAGGATCCGGAAGTCTCGGTCATGTTCTTGCACTCGGGCAGCGTTCCGTGTCCATTTGATTTCCGCGCCGGTGCATTCCGCGCCGGTCATGCCGCTCAATAGCGATCCACTTCAGCAAAACATCGCCCACTCATGGCCAAATCCAAGCGTCCCCATCAGGAAAAATCGAAGTCCGCAGATGGGAAGTCTGCGGGCGGAAAGTCTGCGGGCGGAAAGTCTGCGGGCGGAAAGTCTGCAGGCGATCGTCGTAATAGTCGCGCCACCGTGGGTGGGCCGGCGGCGCCAGCTTCTACAGCCGCGTCGACTTCGGACGAATTAGCGGTAAAACAGGCAGGGACGCAGGAGTTGGCCGCGGCATTTCCGTTCAACGCCAACAAGCCTCTCGAGTACGATCCAGAGGCCGCACTATCACCGGAGCCCGGTGAGACCGCGAGCCCCGGTAATCCGCTCGTCACCGCCAGCACCGTGACCGAGGTGAACGCGTCAGACAAGGTGGGCAGCGGAACTCCCGACCTGGGCAACAACAAATCCATCGCCTCGCTCGACAGGGTTCGCGTGGATTCCTCCGATCGGCCGCTCACGACCAATCAGGGCGTGCCTGTTGGCGATAATCAGAACTCACTAAAGGCTGGCTTGCGTGGGCCCACGCTTTTGGAGGACTTCATCCTCCGCGAGAAGATCACGCACTTCGATCATGAGCGGATTCCCGAGCGCATCGTGCACGCGCGGGGGTCAGCGGCACACGGCTATTTCGAGTCTTACAAGTCGCTAAAAAAGTACACGCGGGCGTCCATTTTCTCGGAAGCCGGCAAACGGACGCCAGTGTTCGTACGCTTTTCGACCGTGCTCGGAGAACGTGGATCGACTGACACAGCGCGTGATGTCCGCGGCTTCGCGGTGAAGTTTTACACGGACGAAGGGAATTGGGATCTCGTTGGAAACAACATCCCGATCTTCTTCATCCAGGACGCGATGAAGTTTCCCGATCTCATTCATGCCGCCAAGCCTGAACCCCATTTTGCCATGCCGCAGGCAGGCTCGGCGCACGACACCTTCTGGGATTTCGCGTCGCTGATGCCGGAGATCACGGCGATGCTGATGTGGGCCATGTCCGATCGCGCGATCCCGAGAAGCTTTCGCATGATGCAGGGCTTCGGCGTGCACACCTTCCGGCTCGTGAATGCCGCAGGCGAGTCAGTTTTCGTGAAGTTCCACTGGAATCCGCTCGCCGGCACGCATTCGCTCGTATGGGACGAAGCGGTAAAGATCTCGGGAGCCGATTCGGACTTCCATCGAAGGGATCTTTGGGAGGCTATTGAAGGTGGAGCGTATCCAGAGTGGGAACTCGGCGTGCAGATCTTCACAGAGGAGCAGGCTGAAGGCTATACGTTCGACGTGTTGGATGCGACGAAGATCGTACCGGAAGAGCTGGTGCCTGTAACGCCGATCGGAAAGATGGTATTGAATCGCAATCCCGACAATTTTTTCGCGGAGACTGAACAGGTTGCGTTCTGCACTGCGCATGTCGTTCCCGGAGTGGATTTCAGCAACGATCCTCTGCTGGCAGGCCGCATCCACTCATACGTGGACACGCAGATCTCCCGCCTCGGCGGAGCGAACTTTCACGAGATTCCCATCAACTCGCCGATTGCGCAGGTGCACAATAACCAGCGGGACGGCATGCATCGCCAGGCGCTGAATCGCGGGCGGGTGTCATACGAACCCAATTCGCTTGGCGGCGGCTGTCCATTTCAGGCGGGCGCGGCGGGTTTTGTGTCGTTCCCGGAGCAGATGGAGCCCGAAGCGCACAAGGTTCGCGGGAAAGCCGAGCGCTTCGCCGATCACTATACGCAGGCCACACTGTTCTGGAACAGCCAGACGCCCGTCGAGAAGACACACATCATCGGCGCCTTCAGGTTCGAGCTGTCACGTGTGCAGACTCCCGCGATTCGCGAAAGGATGGTCTCCGGGCTGATCAACGTTGCTCCGGAATTGGCCCAAGCGGTGGCCGAAGGTCTCGGCATCCGGCCCATGCCGGCGCCAATGCCGAAAGCGCTGCAGACAAAGGTTACTCCAGAGGTAGCCAAGTCTGCATCCCTTTCCCTGTTTGCCCGTCCGGGCGATGGCAGTATCCGTACGCGGCGCATCGCCATCCTCGTCGCCGATGGCGTTGAAGGCGACTCACTGAAAGCTCTCGCTGAGCGCCTCACGTCAGAAGGTGCTGTGCCGCGATTCGTCGGCGCGCGGCTCGGAGCAGCCCAGTCTGTGAGCGGGGAGTCGATCGAAATAGATGTGACTGTGGGAGCGACGCCGTCGGTTCTGTTCGACGCGCTCGTACTGCCTGATGGCGGTGATGCCATTCGGACCCTGGGCGCTGACGGACGAATCCTGGAGTACCTCAAGGACCAATACAGGCATTGCAAGCCAATTCTCGCTTTAGGTGCTGGCTCCGAGCTTCTCAAGAAGGCTGGCATCCCGAAGACAGTGCCCTCCGGCAAACCAGATTCGGGGCTGTTGCTCGGCGAGTCAGGCGATATCGATTCTGTCGCCGAGGCGTTCATTAGCGCGCTGGCCAAGCATCGGCACTTTGATCGCGAGACAGATCCGCCCCGTGTATAGGTAGGGTGGGGGCAACAGGCGCGAGGGGATGTTTGTTATAGCGAGTCGCCGATACTGAAAGACTGCAGAGCGAAGTTCACGGGCCATGCCGAAACGGTGCACCAGCAAGCACTGCTACGGCATGGCCGCTTGATTCGTCGGGCTTCTTGTCCCTTCTCCCTTGTCCCTTCCTCACCTCCTCACCTCCTCACCTCCTGTTCACCCCTTCTCCCGAAAATTGTTCTCGAGATTTTGCACACGCGTCGCCAGACGCGCATCGTCCATCTTCTCGGTCGTTGACGCGAAGGAGCCAGTCGTTCCGCGCCAGCGCAGCTGGTCCGTATTGCTGAAAAGCGGCGCGTCTGTTCGCAGTGTTGCGAGCTTCTTGAATAGCAACGCACGATCGTGATCGGCTCTTAGAATGCCTGGCGGGAAGTCTTCGAGCGGGCCGTAACGCTCCAGCAGTCGCGCGGCTGTCTTGGGTCCACATCCCGAGATGCCCGGATAGCCATCGGCCGCATCACCCACTAGCGCCAGATAGTCCGGGATGAGCGTCGGTACTACACCAAACTTGGTGCGGACGGCTTCCGCATTGCGGACCTGCCCGCTTTTCCGATCCACCTGAACCACTCGATCCGCGACAACGCACTGCGCGAGATCCTTGTCCGGTGTCCAAATGCAAACCTTCTGTACTCGTTCATCCTGTGACGCGATGTGAGCCGCGGAAGCGAGGGCATCGTCGGCCTCCAGCTCGATCATTGGCCATACGGCAACGCCCATTGCCTCCAGCGCCTCTTCCAGCGGAAAAAACTGTGCGTGCAGATTCGGCTCGATGCCCTCGCCAGTCTTGTAGTCCTGCCACAGCTCGTTGCGGAATGACTCGATCACGTGATCGGTGGCGACACCAATGTGTGTCGCTCCGCCCTCGAGCATCTGCGCGACCGTATGAAGCACGCCCGACACGGCGCCGAACGGCGGATCGGTCTTCTTGAACCGCCGAATTCCGTAGAAATGGCGGAAGAGCTCGTACGTGCCGTCCACCAGGTGGACGATCATTCGCGCCACCCATTCAACGGGGAAAATTCAGCGCACCGCTTCACCAATCTCCTTACCTCACTTGGCTTCGAGACCGTACTTTCACGGCAGAACGAAAACGTCTCGGTCGGACACCGTCGTGCGAGTAACGAAACGGTCGCATTAAGCGACACACTCGGATTTGAAACCGGGATCGGACTTCGCAATGCAGTCGAAAGTAGTATCTTCGCGTAGCAGGATCACGCAACCCAGGCGACAGGAGGACATCGTGAAAACAGACAAGCTGCAAGCGCGCAGTCTGGCTCCGGCCCTAACCGTAGGTGACCTTGAGCGCAGCATTCAGTTCTACACCGAAGGTTTGGGATTCGCGCTCGATGAAAAGATGGAGGAAAACGGAGAACTCCATGGTGTCATGCTCGAGGCTGGTGGAGCTAAACTTGGACTTTCGCGCGACGACTTTGCCAAGGGCCGCGACCGAGTCAAAGGGGTGGGAATGCGGCTGTATCTCGAAACGACTCAGGATGTAAAGGCACTTGCGACACAAGCGAAAGCTGCAGGGATCACCCTGGATCAGGAAGCGGCGCCGCTGCCGTGGGGCCCGATAGGGTTTACAGTGACGGACCCGGATGGATTCAAGCTGACGATTGCGAATCCGGAGTAGCGGGGGCGGGCACACTCGATTTGTTATCGCGGGCGAATACTCGTAGTTGGGCAGGACGGATCACGATTATCGCTGCCGCGCCGCGAAGGAGGCGGCGCGGCTTCCAATGAAACGCCGCGACAGGCGACTGTCTCAAGAAATGCCAAGCAGACGGCAAGGATTCAGCTCGTGATGACGACTCGATCGTGGCGGGGAAGGGCCGCGACCGATGTCGAGCTATGCACTACGCCAGCTAAAGGGGGCGTACTGACCGTTATTCTTACCGCTGGTGTCGCTCCAGCTCAAGCCGAGCGCATCCACGTGGCTCTTCAACGCGCGGGCAAGCGCAAAACGATTCGCCGCCGGATGGCCGGTATTGTCCAGATGGATTGGCTCCGTTGCACCGGGGTTGATCCCCACGACTCCTTCGGCGGCCATGTCGACGAACCTGGCTGCTGTGACCGACCACTTCAGGCCCGTGCGATCGAAGCGGATCGGCGCGGATTCCACGCCCAGAAACTTTCCAACCAGGGGTGACAAGGCAGCCATAGGTCCGCCAGCCGACCCGCTCGCGATCGCGGTAATGGCGTCCCGCTGCTCGGCGCTCGCCCGCTCGTCGGCGATGACACCGACTGACCAGTTCCCCTTTCCCATCTCCTCTGGCGTCAGTCCGAGGACG
>JACDCM010000235.1 GCA_013817545.1 Gemmatimonadaceae bacterium
CCCCAATATCACGTGCGTACTGACCGACCCAGGTGTGAATCGACTGCGCCGTGGGCTCGAACTCCCGCGACAGTTCCTCGGGTGTCCTTCCCGCTCGAACCAACTCCACCATCTGTCGCTTGAATTGCGCCGGATACGGTCTTCTTGTCTTCCCCATCGTGAACCTCCTCTCCCCAAAGAGTGAAGTATCCACGAAAGCGGGTCAACTCCAGCCGAGCTGAAACTGCGTTCTTACTGAGGGACCTTCCTCGGCGCTACTGAAAGGCCCGCGCTCTGCCACACGACATCGAACAGCGACCACACGGCATCCCGAACGGTATCCGCATTGGTCTCATGGATCACGGTGAGGGGCAAAACGATATCGTCGACGTCGATCGCGGCGCCCTGATCCCAACCGTGCTTCACGGGAATTATCGATCCGCGCACACCCTTGACCGCGACGCCCAATGCGTAGGGCGGTACGACGTCTAGCCGGTTCGACAAAAACTCTACTCCCTTCGGGAACCAATCAATCGCAGAACGGAGCATGTGATGAGCTTCGAACTTAGTGCCATCGGCGTCGAAGGAATTGGAGAGCGGGCGAACATTCTCAGTGTCGTAGCCCTCGAGACCTCCGAACCGAAAGAGCTGGGTGTATGCGCTGATCAGCTGCGATCGCTGGTGGAATCCCATGATGCCGTCGACGTTGTATCGCCCATTTGCACCCGAAATTCCGGGCGGGTAGAGATGTCGCAGCAACTCTTCGTAGCGGCCGCTAAGGCTAATCGCTCCATCCAAACGCCCAAGCGGCAGAATGTGAAAGAACAGAGGAGAATGCGTATCTAGCAACTCACCGACTGAACCCGACCCGACCCGAGCGAGCCTCTTCTCTCGAAACAGCTCAGCTGCCTGCGACCACTGGCCCTGCTCATTGAACATCTGCCGGATCTCCTGCACATCGGGTAAATACTTGCCGCTCTCGGCGCGTCGGTAGAAACGATTGCTCTTCTCGAAACTGATCATGTGCGGGCCTGCAAAGCTCTGAGGCACGCCGAGTAGAAGCACGCTCGATCCACCGCCAGGCGCTCCAACTGTGTGGAATCGAACGCTCCCGCCGAGCGCCGGCGATATGCCGTCATTCAGCATTGAGGTGAGGCGAAGCCGCTCGGCATCATCGTTCCAGTCGCTGAGTCCGGGTATCGCCTCGAGCTCGCCAGTATTCACGGCAGCTGCATCCTTCCGCTCGAGCGCTCCGAAAACAATCACTCCGCCTGCCGTGTTCGCAAACGAGATGACGTCGGCGAGAAATTCTTTCTTCTCCGCTGACTTCGCGCCGGGAAGCTGGAGCTTGTAGTCCAGTATCCGTGACTCTGGAACTCCATTCTCGACGAGCGATACGAGGTCCTCAGTGGCTATCTGATCGACGATCTTGCCTCTTAGTCTCACTTTGGCGTCGACAGCCTCACGGGTTTGCTCGCTCGATCGCTTCCCTGTCCAGATCATTCAGCGTTGAATCAGGACACTTGCATTTCGCCTCTCCGAATTCTCCAACTACACGCTTTCCTGCGAGAGTATCGACCGCCTGGCGGAAACCTGAGATATGACGTTCTGTGCCGCATTTCTCACAAACGCGGGTCGCCTTTATGTTCATGTGCGGTCCTCTCTGTGTCGGAGTTTAGTTGACGAGACGGCCGTATTGCCACTGACCGGGCCGGGGTGCTGGGTTCAGCTTCAGCGATCGCATCATCTTGCGACGGGAACCGCCCTAACAAAGTTGATTCCCTTTCGCCTTTCCTGGTGAGCTCGAGAGTCCGGTCCACTACTTCCGCTTACAGACCATCGCTAGACTCTCGTTGGGCTAGCATCGACGCGTCTAGTTGGATCGTTTGGCTACAGTGAACACACCGTGTTTCGAATGAGGCTTCCGGCGTTTCAGGCGTCACACCCGCAGACGCCACATAAGCAACTCTCTTACGACAAACGGGACATTGCCTTTCGTATACCCATACGATTTTCGCCATTTTTGCGCACCCTCGGTAATCATCATCTGAGATTCTGTTAATAATCGACGCTGCCGTCGCGGACTATTGAATCCGAAGCGGGAGTTACTCGAGTCCCCGCCGGCGCGACGGAAGGGTGCCGCGGTTGCAGCGGGCGAATACCGGCGGCAAGAAAAATGGCGCCGCAAATTAATAGCGTCTCACCAATTGCAAGCCGGTGCAGATTAATGGTAGTGGGTCAGTTTGAATGTAACAACTGAAGGATTAGGCTTTGTCGGCGTCGAACAGTCCCTTGGGTTCGGCGACCTTCCGCATGGCTCGCGGCGCTTGTTTGTACGTCCGGTTGATTCCAGCCGTTCGCGGGTAGTCAATTGTCTTTCCTTCTAGCAGCTCCGCCACGGTCAAGAGTTGTAAGCGGGGATGCCTCCCCCACGGTGACTCGTAGAAGCCCGCTGACGCGGCATCGGACCGCATTGGCCGCGTTGGCGTCTCGAAGCTTAGAAGCACCCCGATGTCTGCTCCTTCGCGCTTTGTCACATGGCCAAGCGCACGGACATCATCCGCCTTCAAGTGACCGCCCTTGACGCTCAGGATTATCTGGCGCGTTTGATCGCTTCCATCGTGGAAATAAAGCCTTCCGTCAATTCCCCCATCTGCGCCTTTCTTTATTGAGCCAGCGAGTCGAGCGCCGACCAGTCCCAGCGCCCATGCCTGGAATTGGTAAGGTGCCTGTCGAGCTAGTTGTGCGGCATCTTCGACGGTAGTAGGCTCACCGATGACTTGGAACTGAGTGGCATCGCCGTATGCGTCTCGGAGTCGAGTGCGAATCAGGCCAATCGCCAAGTGAGTTACATCGATCCCAATCCAGCGACGGTTGAGCTTTTGAGCGGCGGCGATTGTTGTCCCGCATCCGCAAAACGGGTCGAGAACCACGTCCCCTGAGTTTGAGCTTGCCGCGATAATTCGTTCCAGCAACTCTTGCGGCTTTTGCGTCGGGTATCCAAGACGCTCGCCAGAAAGATTGTGAAGAGGCGAAATGTCGGTCCAAACGTCTTGAATTGGGACGCCCGGCATTTCATCTAGGTACTGCTTCATTCGCGGCATTCCTCCTTCGGACTTCGGCCAGTGCAGTTTTCCGGCAGCGTCCATTTGTTCCAAAACGCTCGGCGGGTATGCCCAATGTCTTCCCTTCGCAGTTACATCTAGGCCGCGCCACACTTCCCCTGTTTCGCCATTTCGGGTCCCAGCACCAGTCAGATCCATTCGCTTCCAGCGCCTGCCATCTGGATCTTGTTGCTCGAAGAATGTTTTTATGTACTCTGGGTCATATGCTTCGTAAGCCTTGTTCCATGTGTATGAATTGCTGCGACTATAAAAGAGAATAACATCGTGAACCGGCCCGTAGCGATTCGCGCTGCTGTGCGCCGACGTTCGTTTCCAAACGATTTCGCTCCGAAAGTTGTCGGGCCCAAACACTGCGTCGAGCAACAACTTGAGATAGTGACTCGCAGTGGGGTCGCAGTGGAGATAGAGCGAACCAGTGGCGGTTATGACTCGGCGCAACTCGACAAGACGCGGAGCCATCATCGACAGATAGGCAAGCATGTCGCTATCGCCAAGAAACAAGCGAAACGCTTGCATGACTTCCGAAACTTTACCGCCTGTCTCTACCGTTTCGTGATACGCGGCTGACGCAGCTTCATCCCATCTCCAAGTATCCTCAAAGGCCTGGATTTGTGCGGCAGCGCGAGAGCCATCCTGTTCGGCGAATAGCACGTTATAGCTTCGGGAGCTATTGAACGGCGGGTCGAGATAAACGAGGTCTACCGACTCGTCTTTTATGTGGCGACGGAGAACATCGAGGTTGTCGCCGTAGAAAAGCAGATTCTCAGCAGGTGGCATTTGCGGCGAATCTACCCGAGGGCGCGATCCGGGGCCATCATTCCAAGAATTTCCACGACGGTCCAAACGTGGTCAGCGATTCCAGCGGCCATTGCGGGCGTCGTTCTTGATGCCACCCGCTGCCTTGGTAAGCGTCTGGTGCGGGCGACAGTAGTTGTAGAACATGAAGTAGAGAACTGACCGCGTGGGCGTGATTCTCCGCCTTCTTGCTGAACGCGTTGGTCAGTCGCGTGAATCTCCGGTTCTGCATCCGAATGGTGAGGCTCGCCCGAGGGCAATCAGGAACACAGTCGCAAGGGATGGCCCCGGATCGCCCACAATTGGCGGAATTGGGCGGGTGCTCGCTGGCTGCTCCACTTCCTCGGTCATCAGCATTTCGAGGACTCCATCAAAGGTTCGAGTTCTTTTGAGCAGCCACTTCCTTCAAGCAGCTTTTAGAGTTAGCGAACTCGTACCCGACGGTGATGTAGCCAGTGTCCCAACCGTCCGCCCTAACGACTAGTGCAATCTCCGTGAGCGGGTGGGTCAAGGTCTTATCCTTAGACCAGAATGCAGCCAGTGACCGCTCGTTCTGGCGGACGGCCAACATCCAGTCGCGTGGTTCGTTCCATATGGAACCCGCGTGCAAGAAATCGAACTCGCGGTCTGTCGCACCGTATTTCGCGGTAAGTGCCGCCTTTATCTCCTTGAACTTTCTTTGGGTAGCCACCCCATAGGAATCGTTGTTTATACTGCTACTTGCCGCCATCACCTTACAAAGCCCCCCGGTCGAAGGAGAAAATGCCAAGGCATAGGTCTCGAAGTCATCGTGACCCTGAGGTGCGCGGGTTGCTTCCAGCGCAAATTTCGAGATGGGGGATGGGGTCGCATTTGTGAGCCGCCTGACCTCGGCCATTGTCATCCCCATATGGAACCCGAACGGCGTTGTCTGTGCTGCCGCACGGGTGGTAAGGCTGAATGCCAAGACTAGAAAGATTTTTAGCATGGTTTGTCCATTGTGGGGCAATATGTAGAGGTTCTACTTCCTTCGTCCTTTCGGCTCCCGCTCGAGCCAGATCGCCAGGCTCGACCTTCAGCAGCTTAGCGAGCTGTTCCAGTACATCGAGATGAACCTGTCGGGTCACGTTGGTACAGAGCCGGTTGATCGTGGCGAAGGATACCCCTGACTGCCGGGCAGCATCACTTTGGCTGATTCCGGCAAGAAGTTCACCCTTCGCCTTCGACATATCTCGCAGCAACTCACCGAGACGGGCTAGCGTGCGGGCGCGCAGTGCGTAAATACTTTGCCGTAAACTTTGCCGGTCAGTGCGTGCCAATGGTGCCAAATATGGCCTATGATGCACGACGCCGCACTATGAAAATGCGTCTTCATAGTACGGCGGGTTTGGTTTAGGAAACCGCTGCTCTATCCACCTGAGCTACGGGGGCGATGTTGCACTGCAACAACTTAGCTAACTCTCGGGATTCCTTGCCGTGACCTTGCCGTTGAAGCGCAGATCGACGCGCGAGACAGGTCCGCCGAGTCGTGCGGCCGTTCGCCTCAAGTCATGCACGAGCCGCTCCGGCACAGAAGCCGCAACGCACGCGCGGCTCCAGGCTTTCCGAAAATCGCCCATTGGCGCACCTCTCCGATGGAAGACGTGGAGTCCCCTGCCGGCATCTGAACCGCTCAAGCAATAGCTCTCGCAGCTCGATGGCCTTACCGATTGGAAACTCACGCGCATCGCCTCCCGAGGGCGGACAGGAGAGGATGCGAGAGATCGCCGTAAAAGGCGGCCAGGCGACCAAGGCCGCCTGGGCAGCCGAAGGCTTTGCGCTTGATGAGCTTCCCCGACTCACTGACATCGAGTCCGCTATGGCGGAGCTGGACACTGTGCGCCAGGCGGCAATGACTAGGCGTCTCACCCATGCCGAAGCCAATGCGGCGAGCAAGGCGATTAGTGAATGGATCAAAGGGCACGCCGTACTTCAGACTCAGCGCATCGTCACTGAGCTACAGCGGGAGCTCGACGCTAAGGGTGAAGAGATCGAGCAGCTACGGAAGCAAGCTCTCCCCGTTGTCACCTTACAACTTTGCTCATCCACGCATCCCGCCGGTGATCTCGCGTGATCACGAAGGCCCGCTTTTGATCGGCCGACATCGAGACCGTGGACGTCGGCCGAGGAGTACTCCCGATCCTCTCGACCGAGCCGCCGGGGCGAGTCCGATAGAACGTGAACGACTCCGGAGTATCGGCAATCTCGATTAGCAAGCCGCCGTCCTCCAGCCAGCGCGTTTCAGCAAATTCACCGAACGTCGTGTAGACCTGTGTGAAGCGGCCATCCGCGACAGAGATCACCGCAACTCCGAGTGAGTCTTCGTTCGGCGCTTGCCATCCCGCGACCGCGATGCTGCGACCATCGGGCGACCCGGAAATCCAGAAGATGTCCTTGTACCAGGACGGCAACCGGATCTCACGCGCTTGCGTCTCGCCATCGCGCTGCACTTTGACGACGTTGCCTCCCGATGGAATCCAGGTCCACGCGTCGGCACCAAGCCTCGATTCATCGCGCAGTCGTGCGTCCGGAACAGAGAGAACGGAGCTTCGCCGGCGCGTTCGATAGTTGTACACCGAGAACGTTCTTCCCGAGTCGGTTACGTCGATGATGCTGAGCGTCA
>JACDCM010000236.1 GCA_013817545.1 Gemmatimonadaceae bacterium
CGACAGGATGCGGTTGAGACGGTTGAGCCCAACGACCACCGCATCACCTTCCGCGAGCGCGCCTCCGGAAAGGCCCGTGCCTGCTCCGCGGGGCACGAACGACCGCCTTGCCGCAGCAAGCGCGCGCACCACTTCTATCAGCTCATTCCGGGTATTGGGAAACACCGCCAGCGCGGGCCACTTGCGATAGGTTGGCAGGCCGTCCGAGGTGTAGGCCAGCAGCTGGCTTCGCCTGGTGAGCACTGAGCTGTCGCCAGTGATGCTGCGCAATGTGGCGGCCAGCTCGGTGTTGCTCACGTCAGTATTCATTGAACGACTCGCGGCCCGTGTCCGTTTTGCTTGGCGACCGAATGCACCATTGCTAGTTGTTCAAGGGGCTCGACGGCGCCCGAGAGAAGATCCCGGATGGTGCCGAGCCGGCTTGAAGGCGAGCGAACGATCAGGAGCTTCTGCCGGGCAGCTGCATCAAGATCGATCAACGATGCAATAAAGAAGGCGAGCAGGGCTGAGTCGTCCGGAAGAGTTGGCGGTTCGCTTGCATCGCTCGCGAGCACCCTGGCCGCTTTCGAGACGCGAGCAAACTGTACGTGAACCTGCCTGACTAACTCGTTCAGAGGTATGGGATCTTCGTCTTCGTCGCTGTAGGCAGTGATCCGGGCGACATGGTACGGCGCCTCGCTATCAGTAAAGTCACCGAAGCTGAACCGCGTGGTGCCGGCTACGACGATATTGCTTCGGCCAGTGGGAAGTGGTACAACGGATTCGATTCGTCCGATGGTGCCGACGCTCCCTGCTTCGATACCGGTTTCATCCTGCCCGGAAGGCAGATAGACAACTCCGAATTGCCGATCGTTTTCAAGGCAATCGGCCAGCATTCGCCGATAGCGTGCCTCGAAGATGTGCAGCGGAAGTGTGGCGCCGGGGAAGAGTACGAGCGGCAGCGGAAAAATTGGAATCGCGCGGGAAGTCACACGTAGGAAGTTAGCCAGGACCTTGAAGCCGGGAAGCGGGGATCACTACCCTGAGCGTATCGCGCGCAAAGCGATATTCGAGCGGACCGCTGATTTCCTTGAGTTCACCATCCAGTGCCACTCCCACGCGGGGTCGCCTCGTATCAATACGAAGACTCTCAGTCATGAATGATTGCAAACCCGAAGTAGGCGGGGGGGAGGTACCGTCAGCTCCGCGCGCGACCATGGCTGAGCTCATCAGCATAATGCGGGCGCGCCCCTTTCCCTCGATAAGCACCACGTGTAATCCGCGATCGCCGCCTTCCTTGTGGTCGCCAAGAGTCGGGAACTGCATCTCTCGTTCTCCGACAGCGAGGAAGACAAGCGGCGTATCGATTACCCGGCGCACGCCCTCCACGCTCAGGGTTATTCGAAAGGTTCGCAACCACACAAGCGTTCGCAGCGCCGCCAGCAGGCTGGCAATGGCGTAAGGAACGTGAAGTTTCTCCAGCCGCTCGCGGATACGCACGAACTTCACATATGCGCCTACGGAGCTGGTGTTCAGAAACAGGGAATCGTTGACATAAGCGACGTCAGCTTGTTTTACACCGCCGTTCGCCGCGATGGAGGCAGCTTCCTTAGGATCTTCCGGTATTTCGTGAAACTTGGCGAAATGATTGAGTGTGCCTCCCGGAATGATGGCTAGCTCGACCACCGTCCCCGCCACTACCTCTGCAGCGCTCCGCACAGTACCGTCGCCACCTGCCACAAGCACTCGCGTTGATCCACGCTCCAGCGCTTCGCGGATAGCAATGGCAAGATCGCGCTCGTCAGGGGGCTGCACCTCGAAGGTCGGGGATTCGCCGAGCGCCTCGCGAATCTGATCGGCGCTGTCTGATTGCGAATTGATGAAGGCGGGAATCCCGGCATGCGTGCCGCGAGACGATACAATGGAGGCATCAGCCATCGCGGCTATACAAGTGCCGGCCTTTGCCGCCGGTGTTAGCGGATTGGTTTCTCATGGAGCAGCAACTTACTGCACTTTCGCGAATCCGGTGACGGTAGGGACCTTGCCCTCGAGTGTCTGATTTCGTCTGTGGAAGGACAGCATGAACAAGATTGACAGGATTATCGCTCCATCAAGTTCGTACGGGAGGCTCCCGCGAATGAGCCTGCGGAATGCGAGCCGTTTATATCCTCTCTATCCTGTTTTTATCCTTGCATCCTGTTTCGCTTTTCTTTTGCGGTATCCGCGCGCATCCCGTGTCCGCGTCCGCATCGGCGCTGCTATCCTGTTAAACGCGAACTGCTCGATGCGAGTCGCGAAGCCTCGAGCTTTGTCAACTTTTTGACAAGCTGACAGGATGACAGCAGCATGAAAAGGATGTGAGGATGGTCCGGTTCCGCCGATGCCCCTCGTCCTGAAGGCTCGACGCCCTGACGCCAGGTCGTTACTCAGACAGAACCAGGGACGCTTGTGTGATTTGGTCCACAGCTCGGCCAAGAACTTCCAGACTGAACGGTTTTTCAAGCACCGGGCATGTAGTGCGCTCAACGAATTGCGCGGCTTCCGGTGATCGAACGTCACCGGTAGAGAAAATTATCCGCTCCAGCAGGTCTGGCCGTTCGGTTAAAAGCCGGTCGTGCAACTGGATTCCCGAATAACCCGGCATACGCAAGTCTGATATCACAACATCGTACTCCCGGCCAGGCACGCAGGCGAGAAGCAGCTCGCCTCCGACTGCACCGTCGCAGGCCTCATCGCATTCCCAACCGCGGCGCCCGAAAAATCGACGAAGGGCGGATCGGATTGCTGGTTCGTCTTCGATGATCAGTATGCGCGGTTTCTTACTGGACAAATTATCCACCTTCAGGCACTGGCCTGGGCCGTCTTCAGCTTTCGGCGCAAGTGCCGGTTGTACGGTCTCGCTGGTCGCCGCGTTGAGAGAGTCGACGACCGGCAAGTTTATCGTGAACCGCGCGCCGTTTCCTTCAGCGGTCGGACGGTTGGTGGCCCGCAGAGAGCCTCCGTGCTGTTCAACGATTCCTAGCGAGACTGACAATCCCAGGCCGGTGCCAGTGCCCGTGGGTTTGGTTGTGAAGAATGGTTCGAAAATGCGTGGCATGACCGTCGCGGCTATTCCCGGACCGGTATCGTCCACCGTGATTTTGCAGGAACGACCGCGCTTTCGCAGGCGTATTGCGACTTGCCCGCCACTCCCTGATGCCTGCGCGGCGTTTACGAGAAGATTCGTGACGACCTGTTCGATTCCACTGCGATCGATCTCTAGCATCACAGCTTCAGAGCCCGTATCGACTTCCAGCAGCGCGCCGATCTCCACGATTCTGGGTCGCACTGCGCGCACCGCGCGAACTACTGCCTCGCGCCCATCTATCCGTTCCCGAGTGTCCGCGCGTGCGCGGCTCGTAGCAAGCAGGTCGCGAACGATCATACGAGACCGTTCTGCCTGATCGCGGATGACGCCCAGCGCTTCCATATCGCTCGCCGGCCGGTCGTCCTTCTCGAGGTCTTCGGCGAAATGCAGAATGGCTGACAGCGGATTGTTGAGCTCGTGGGCGACGCCGGATATCAGTTGGCCTATTGCCGCGAGCTTTTCAGCCTGCTGCAGTGCGCGCTCCGCATCGCGCCAGGCTGTAACGTCTTCGACGAATCCCTCGATGCTCTGCAGCTCACCAGTAGAATCGACAAGGTGCCGTGCCCAGATACGAACGGTGATGGGTGTTCCATCCTTGCGCTTCCAGTGCGCCTCTTTCGGCTCATTTCTGAGACGGGATTGCCCTTCCGCTATAAGCCGGGCGCGCTCCGACGGATTCTGATAGACATCGTCATTTATCCGGACAGCCAGGAGCTCTTCCTCGTTATCGTAGCCCAGCATCCGGATGAGCGCCGAATTTACGGCTATGAACGACCCTCCCACCGTGGAGCGGTAGATTCCGTATGGCGAATGCTCCACGAAGGACCGCGCGCTTGCTTCGGAGCGTTGAAGTGCCTCCTCCGCAAATTTGCGGTCGGTTATGTCGAAACCGTATCCGATGACCTTCGCCACCCGCCCGTCGTCACCGATCATAGGACAGAGCTTGCGTATGAAATGCCGTGTGTCGCCATCGGCGTTCAGATACCGTTCCTCGAAGGCGATGGCTTGGCCATCACTAAAGACGCGGCGAATTGAGAGCGACCGCTTGCGGGCCAACGCGGGATCCCTGTTTCGCTTCTCGAAATACTCCTCGTCAGTTCGTCCTATCAACCACTGGCGAACTGCTGGCTCGCGGACTGCCGAAGGACTGACGTATTCATAACGGCCTTCGCCATCCATCACCGCAATGTCGGTATCGATATCTTCAATTATTCGCTCATAAAATTTCTTCTGCCGAGCAATCTCCTGCTCCGCGAGCCTCGGTTTGGTCAGATCGCGGAGATACCCGGCAAAAGTAGAAGCGCCGTAGCCCGGAATCGGCATGATGACCAACTCGACTGGAAATTCGTAGCCATCGGCATGAAGCGCCGATATTTCCATGCGCTTGCCCATTACCCTGCTTTGGGTAGTAGCCAGAAAGCGCGCGAGCCCTTTTCGATGAGCATCTCTAAAGCGCTCGGGAATTATAAGCTCTGCCATCTCCCTTCCCATTGCCTGGTCGCGCGAGTACCCGAAAGCCTGCACGGCGGCTGGATTGAATTCGGTGATCTTCCCGTGGTGGTCCATAGTCACGATGCAATCCAGCGCGGCGCCGATGATGCCTCCGAGTCGCGCTTCCGAAAGCGCTAAGGTGCGGAGGTTGTCTTCTCGCAGGGTTCGCCTTGTCTTGAGTGAACCCAGGGTGCCCGCCAAGAGCAACGCGGCCACAAGAAGAGCTTCCGTGCGCAGCTGAGTGTGGGCAGGTGCCAACGCTTCACTCCGATCGATCTGTCGAACCAAACCCCAGCGAGTGCCAGCTATGTGAACTCCGGAAGCAAGGACGCTGTTGCCTCGGGAATCCGTTGAGGGGCCCGTTCGCTCGACTCCCGTAGCGGCGTCCCAGGCTATCGCTGGCGCGCGATCGGCTATGCGATTTCCTGCCTTTGCCGTTAACCGTCCTGAAGAGGTAAGAAGGACGAGGTCATTTCCGGAACGAGCGACGATCCCCGTTTCGACCGTGGTTCCGGCTAGATGGCGACCAGCTACCAACGGAAAGAGCGTCGTCGATGCATTTACGCGAAGGCCAATCACGCCGACGATCGGTGACTCGTCGCTGGCATTGGGGAAAACCGGTATGAAGAAAGTCAGGGTTACATGACCCGGAACATCCAAAGATGCATCCAAAATCCCGGTTTCCCGCGTACGAAGCACTTCCGAAGCGAACGCGCGCTCCCTCTGGGTAGGATGTTCGCTGGTCGTGGCCTGAGCAACCACGCTCCCTGCCAGGTCGAACGCCCAGACGCCGTCGTATTCGAAGGACTGTTTTGTGGCATCCAGAGTGCGAGTCAGTCGTTCCAGTGCTACTTCGTATTGCTTTGAGACGGCGGAATCGCGTCCGGATGCCGGAACGTCGGTGAGCACACTCGCATTTGCCGCGAGGATTTTCCCGTCGAGTGTGCGTTCGCGTAGCCATGCTTCGAGAGCGTTCTTGGTAACCCTTGCGTTACCCGCTAGAACCTGCTCCCACAATGCGAGCCGGTCCTGGCGAAGGGAGTGGGCACGCAGCCAGCCTCCGGTTATCAGCAGGATGCATCCGACGACGGCAGCTAGCAGCCAGAGAGAGCGCCTACTCGGCCTGATGCGAAGATTCACAATTGAGAAGACTGGGTGCGATTCCTACAGCGGTTCCGCGCGGATCGCAAGACGCGTCTCCGGGTGTTCGCTGTAGTGATGACGATCGTTGCCTACAGCCGTTTCTGTTCCGGCGCTGCCAAATTGCAAAACGGCCCGACCAATGAGGTCGGGCCGCCGCAGTAGCGTTCTGATATGAACATCGCCGGCTCAAAGACGCGGCCGGCCAGTCTTTAATCTGGCGTCCAAAAACCGGCTAGAGCCGATCCATCCGGTGATTCACGCAATTTCTCGAATGCGCGCTCCCGAATTTGCCTTATTCGCTCCCGGGTAACCCCCATAAGCGCACCTATCTTCTCGAGTGTCAGCGCTTCAGATCCTTCTGCGAGGCCATAGTAAAGGTATAGGATCTTTCGCTCCCGCGGCGTCAAATACTTCGTGAAGACACGGTCGATGAACTCGCGCATGAGGTGATAATCGGTCCGCTCCTCGATATCGCCACCCTCTACGCCAACGAACCGTTCGCCCAGAGTAGAGGCTTCGCGGTCGGAGCGGTCGATCGGTGCGTCAAGCGATATCTCCGACGCCGACATTTGGCGCGATGACCGTACAGATTCAGGGGTCTCCTCAATAAGGCGACCGATTTCATTGTCAGTGGGATCCCGCTTGAGAACCTGAGCGAGCACAGTTTCGGCGCGTGCCAGCTTGATGAGCTGGGAATTCTGATTCAGCGGAATGCGGACGGAGCGAGTCTGTTCCGCTAGCGCCTTGAGAACGGCTTGCCTAACCCACCATACGGCATACG
>JACDCM010000237.1 GCA_013817545.1 Gemmatimonadaceae bacterium
CAAGGGCAGTTACACCGTCAAGGCTGGTGACAGCCTTTCCAAGATCGCCACGCGCGAATACGGCGATGGCGCCAAGTGGAAGCAGATATACGAAGCAAACAAGCACATCATTAAAGATCCCGACCTAATCTACCCAGGTCAGGAACTAACTATCCCTTCGGACGGCTGAGCCAAGGACATGACAAAGATGCAGATTCGCTTTTCCAGCCTGCGTGCACTGTCACTTGCGGCGGTTGTACTCGTCGCGGCGTGCGGCAAGAAGGCCGATGCCCCTGAAACTGATGCTCCCGCTGATACGAGAGACCTCCCCGCCGCCGGCATGCTCCAGGTTGCGGACATAGATCTCGGCAAGCGTCTCGGCGCGAACCAGGAAGTTGACGGCATGACGGATGACTTCGGTGTACGCGACACGATTGCCGCATCGGTAAAGATCGACGGTACGGGAACAGGCGCCACGGTCACGGCGCGCTGGATGTTCGAAGACGGTCAACTGGTAGAAGAGCAGACCGAAACAGTTTCCCCGTCCGGGACTGCGCGGGCTGGTTTCCGCCTCATGAAAGCCAGTGCTTGGCCCGCAGGGAAGTACAAGCTGGTGGTCATGCTGAATGGCCGGGAAGCCAAGACCGAGGAGTTCGAGATCAAATAAGGCCTAGCACCAGTCATTGCGAGCCGCGTAGCGAAGTAATCTCGCTACGTTGACTGGAGATTGCTCCTGCCACTTCGTGGCCTCGCAATGACTCTGTGCTCCCTCTGGCACAACACTCTCAGGCGGGTGCACGTTATAGGTGCGAATATTACGTAGAGCGTGCTCTACGCTGGAGTACCGCATCAAGGCCCCTGATTGAACGAGGCCAAACGACACCCCCTCGGAGGTTGGTCTGTGAGCTCACTCCTTAAAGCGCGCCGCGCTGGCATCGCTGCCATGGCGCTCGCAGTCGCGGCGTCCGTCACGGTTGACGCGCAGAATCGCAGAACGGCTGCTCCTCGGCCCGCCGCCGCTACAGCTGACAGCGCTTTCCTTTCGGCCCTCAAGTGGCGCGAGATCGGACCGTATCGTGGTGGACGCTCTGTCGCCGTAGCAGGGTCCCCCAGTCGACCCTACGAGTACTACATGGGGACCACCGGCGGTGGCGTCTTCAAGACGATCGATGGTGGCATTACCTGGACTCCTACCACTGACAAGTACTTCGGCGGCACCGTCGGCGCGATCGCCGTTAGCGAATCCAATCCTGACATCGTCTACGTCGGGACCGGTGAATCGCCAATCCGCGGCAATGTCTCGCACGGAGATGGCGTCTTCAAGTCGACCGATGCCGGCAAGACATGGAGCTACCTCGGCCTGCGCGATAGCCGTCAGATCTCGCGCGTGCGAGTGCATCCGACCAACCCCGACATCGTGTATGTCGGCGCTCAGGGGCAATTCTGGGGCGCAAATGCCGAGCGCGGCGTGTTCAAGAGCACGGACGGAGGGAAGACGTGGAAGAAGATCCTCTTCCGTAACGATTCCACCGGCATCACCGATCTGGTGATGGATCCCAGCGACCCTAACACCTTGTACGCGGCGTTCTGGCAGTCATACCGCACGGCGTGGAAAATGGAAAGCGGCGGCCCGGGGAGCGGCATCTTCAAAACTACGGATGCCGGCACAACGTGGACCGAGATCACTCGGAATCCCGGCTTGCCGAGCGGTCTCATCGGAAACATCGGCGTGGCCGTATCGCCAGTCAATCCGCAGCGCGTCTGGGCGCTGGTCGAAGCGCTCGAAGGCGGTGTTTTCCGGTCTGACGACGGCGGCAAGACATGGGCGAAGACGAATGAAGAGCGGAAGCTCCGGCAGCGGGCCTGGTACTACACGCGCATTTACGCCGATCCCAAGGATGCGAACAGCGTGTACGCCCTGAACACGGGGTTCTACCGGTCGACGGACAATGGAAAAACGTTCAAGGCGATCCCCACGCCGCACGGCGACAGCCACGACCTGTGGATCGCGCCCAACGATCCGAAGCGTCTGATAGAAGGCAATGATGGTGGCGCCAACGTGAGCTTCAACAGCGGACAGAGCTGGACCGAGCAGGACATCGCGACAGCTCAGTTCTATTTCGTGACAACCACCAACGAGTTTCCCTATCAGGTGTGCGGATCGCAGCAGGACAACTCGACAATTTGCATTCCGAGCCGCGCCGCCGGTGGAATCAGCATGAGCGACTGGTACATCGGTCCCGGATGCGAGTCTGGCTACATCGCAGTCAAGCCGGACGACCCGGACGTTTCATTCGCCGGCTGTTACGGTGGCTCCATGGACATGAAGAATCGCAAGACCGGCGTCGAGCGCGCCGTAAATCCGTGGCCGTCGAACCCGATGGGTCATTCGAGCGAGGACATCAAGTATCGCATGCAGTGGACCTTCCCGATCGTGTTCTCGCCGCACGATCCGAACGTGCTGTATGTGGGTTCCAACGTGCTGTTCAAGACCACCAATGCAGGCCAGAGCTTTGACATTATCAGTCCCGATCTCACCAGGCACGACCCCAAGACGATGGGGGCATCCGGTGGTCCGATTACCAAGGATCAGACTGGCGTGGAGACGTACGCGACAATCTTCACGGTCGCGGAATCACCAAAGGAGAAAGGCACCATCTGGACGGGCTCGGACGACGGATACGTTCAGATCACTCGCGACGCAGGCAAGACGTGGACGAACGTGACGCCCAAGGACATTGGCGACTTCACGCGGGTGTCCCTCATAGAGGCTTCACCGCACGATGCTGGCAAGGCGTACGTGGCGGCGCACCGGCATCAGTTCGGCGACTTGCGTCCAACCATCTGGAGGACGACCGACTACGGAAAGAGCTGGACCAAACTTGGCGCGGGTATCGCGCAGGACGAGTTCGTGCGCGCGGTTCGGGAAGACCCGGAGCGCCCTGGACTGCTTTACGCTGGCACAGAGCGCGGAGTTTGGGTGAGCTTCGACGACGGTGCGAAGTGGCAATCGCTGAGAAACAACCTGCCGATGGTTCCGGTGCACGCGCTGGTAGTCAAGGAAGGTGATTTAGTCATCGCCACGCACGGACGATCCTTTTACGTATTGGATGACCTGAGCGCACTGCGGCAGGTGACGCCGGCGCTCGCGCAAAAGCCTGCTCACCTCTTCAAGCCTCGCGAAGCTTACCGACTGACCTGGGGCGGTGGCTTCGGTGGCGGGGATCGCGGTCCGCACCCCTCGGGGCGGAACCCCCAGGATGGCGCCGTCGTGTATTACACCCTCGCAAAGGCGAATCAGGAAGTGACGCTCGACTTTCTCGATGGCCGAGGCAGCGTCCTGCGCAGCTTTACGAGCAAGCTGGACAACATCGGCATCGCTGACAGCGTACGAGCGGACAGTGTGAAAAAGATGCGCGACGATAGTCTCAAGTCCGTCGGAAAGCCGATAGCGCAGCCGGAAGGCGCCGCGTTGGCGGCGGAGGAGCAGCCGGATTTTGAAACGATGATGCTCCGGGGACCGCGTCCGCCGCGCGTGCCGAACAAGGTGGGACTGAACTCATTCGCGTGGAATCTGAGACACCCGGATGCGGTGCGCTTTGCGAACATGATAATGTGGGCCGCAGGGACGAATGGGCCGATGGTAGCCCCTGGCACGTTTACGGTTCGCATGAAGGTCGGAGGCGAGACGCAATCGCAGACGTTTACCGTCAAGCTGGACCCACGCTCGACAAGCCCGGCTAGCGATGTGGAGGAACAGGTCACGTTCCTTCTCAAGATTCGCGACCGCGTAACGGAGGCTAACAATGCGGTGCGAACGGTTCGCAGCGTTCGATTCCAGCTGGAAGATCGAAAGCAAAGAGCCGCTGGCGCGCGCAAGGATGAGTTCCTGAGTGCGGCCGACGCGCTCGCCAAGGGTATGAGCGCCGCCGAGGAGGAGATTTATCAGGTCAAGAATCAGAGCAGCCAGGATCCGCTCAACTATCCCATCAAGTTGAATAACAAGATCGCGGCGCTCAGCGGAGTTGTGGCTACAGGCGATTTCAAGCCAACAGCGCAGACATACGCTGTTTTCGAGGAGCTGTCTGGACAGCTTGGCAGTCAGCTCGCGTCGCTGAAAAAGGAACTGCAGGCACTCGACCAGATCAACGTGATGCTCAAGGCGATGAATCTTCCGATCATAGTGCCGAATACCGACGAACCGTCACCAGCCAAGCCGGAGATAGCGGCGGAGGAGGAAGGGGAGATGAGGAAGTGGTAGCGGAGGAGACGTGACCGATTGCGACTGCGGACTGGATTGCGGATCGCGGATTGCGGATTGAAGGTGGGATCGCTACTGGCACTTCGAACGTGGCAGTTCGCAGTTAGTCCGCAATCCGCAATCCGCAATCAAGTCCGCAGCAATCCTAAATTTCCATCGCCACCACTCGCCGCAGAGTCTCGGCGTCGATATTCCCGCCTGAAATAACCACCCCTACGCGCTTGCCAGCGAGTTGCTGTCGTAGCTTGAAGAGCCCCGCCAGGCCAGCAGCACCCGCGCCCTCAACGAGCGTGTGTGTGGTTTTCAGTAGCTGTCTTAGCGCCTCGGCTATCTCCGCATCCGTAACCGTGACGAATCCGGCAAGTCCGTCTCGCAGGGCGGGGAACGTCAGCTCGTACACGCTCCGCGTCGCCAGTCCGTCGGCAAATGTGCGGGCCGAGGCGGTCTTGAGAGGCTGCTTCGCATGCCATGAGTCGTGGGCAGCGGATGCACCGGACGCCTGCACGCCGTACACCTGGAGCTCCGGCCGAAGCTGACGGGCGACGGTCAGGGCGCCTACTGCCTGTGATCCTCCTCCCACCGCAAGTACCAGGGCGTCGAGATCCGGTTGCTGCTCGAGCAGCTCCAGCGTCATGGTCGCCGCGCCGGCGATGATCGCGGGGTGATTGGTCGAGTGCGCCAGGGTGAGTCCCTCGTCGCTCACAAGCCGGCCAGCGACCTCCACTGATGCATCATAGTCCTCGCCCTCCTCGATGAGCCGGGCTCCGAGACCTCGCATGCCTTCGTTCTTCTCGGGATTATTGCCACGAGGCACGACGATCGTGACGGAAACGCCAAGCAGCTTGCCCGCCCATGCGAGTCCGAGCCCATGGTTACCACGAGTCGCCGCTACCACTCCGCGCGAGCGAAGGGATGCTTCGAGCGCCGTCATGAACGACAGCCCGTTCCGCACCTTGAACGAGTTTGTCGGCAGGTGATTTTCGTGCTTTACGGATACCTGGATATCGGCACCGACGCACGCGTCCAGCGTCTCGTAGCTCCGAGCCGGTGACCGCTGAAGGTGTGGACTAATCCGTTCGCGAGCGGCGAGTACGTCGTCGAAAAGGATCGGAATCGTGTCGGACATGGCGTTACCGATGAGTTGTCGGATTGCGGATTGCGGACGCGGACTACAACTGAGCGCATGATCACTTACCACCTCGCAGTTGTAGTTAGTCCGCAATCCGCAATCCGCCCTCAGCTGCTTCTGGATGATGCCGATCGCCTTGACTCCCCCACTCCACTAGCGCACTCTTTCCGTCCCCTTGCAATTCCCCGCACGGAGCAACCCCCATGACCAGCATCAGCGTCACGGTGAACGGCGCAACAAAAAGCCACGAGGTCGAGCCTCGAATGCTTCTCGTCCACTACCTCCGCGAAACACTCGGGCTGACCGGCACGCACGTCGGTTGCGATACCAGCCAGTGTGGTGCCTGCTGCGTGTGCGTCGATGGCATTGTCGTAAAATCCTGCACCGTGCTGGCGGTGCAAGCGGATGGCGCAAAGGTAACGACAATCGAGGGGATGTCCGCGCCCGGGCTGCTGCACCCGCTGCAGGAAGCTTTCTGGGAGGAGCACGGACTGCAATGCGGCTTCTGTACTCCTGGGATGATTATGGCGGCCGACGATCTCCTTCGGCGCAACCCTACCCCCACTGAGCAGGAGATTCGTGCGGGTCTGGACGGCAACCTGTGCCGCTGTACCGGCTACCATAACATCGTCAAGGCAGTGCAACGCGCGGCGGGACGCATGGGTCAGACGCGCGATACGTTCACGATAGAGGCGATGGTTGGGCAGACGGACGAGTTCCCCACGCCAGCTAAGCGCTGAAGAGGACACATCATGGCTACCATGACCCAACCTGCCGGCTTCCCGTTCGGCACCAGCATGAAACGGCGCGAAGACCCGCGCTTCATCACCGGGCGCGGCAACTACACAGACGACATCAAGCTTCCCGGCACCACATACGCCGTGTTCGTTCGCAGCCCCTACGCCCACGCAAAGGTGCGCGGAATCGAGCTGTCGGCCGCGCGGAAAAGTCCGGGCGTCTCCGCCATCTTCACCGGCAAGGAGCTCGCCGAAGGCGGCATGCTTCCGATGCCCGTGGGCTGGCTACTCCCGAACATGAAAATGGGAGAGCGACGAGCGCTGGCGACTGACACCGTCCGGTTCGTCGGCGAGCCTGTAGTGGTAGTAATCGCGGACAGTCCTTATAC
>JACDCM010000238.1 GCA_013817545.1 Gemmatimonadaceae bacterium
TCACCGAGAAGCCCGGAACCACTCCGACATACGCGCCCAGCATCAGGCCAGCGGTGTTTTCCTTTGGCTCATCCAGCTCGTCGGGGGTCTGCGCAACAGCGGATGCGCTCGTGGATATCAGGCCAGTAAGAAAGGCTGCAAAGACGAAAAGTTTCATTTGCAAAGAGGCAGGTATCGAGAACGGCGTCGAAGCGCGCGGAAAGGAAAATCGGAGTAATCGGGAGCAGCAGCGTTCACTTCGCCAACGGACGCACGCCATCGACGTAGTATTCCGTCTCGCCGAAACAGCTTGTCGGTACGCCCTTGTGCTGCTCGTAACGCAGCGCGACCTGCTTTCCTGAAAGTGCATTAATCTCTCGAGCCACTTCACTATCACGCACGCTGAACCTGAAGATTTCAGGCATTGCACCAGGGATGTTTGCCATGGCCAGCTCGCCCTCCCAGGACTTGCATAGCCATCCCTTCTCCGAGATTTTCTGCACATACCCAACCCGCTCTCCTTCCGAATAAGTGAAGCCGAGCGCGATAGCTGCCCAAAGACCCAGACCGAGAACCGGCAACGCGATCACCATCAGGATAACAAGCTTGCCAAGGTGCCGGCGCAATAAGCTCTTGCGCTTCGGCTCAGTCTTTTGCGTTTCCACATCGTCCGTGGTGTAACCACGTGGTGGTTGTTCTATATCGTCAGCCATATGTGGTCGGTGGGGGTAGCAACTAGTGACTTAACGACGTCTGGCAGCATCTGCTGACCGGCCTGAAGCAACATCGTTGACCGTACGCTATACGCAATCGTCCGCGCCGTCTATCCCTTCGAGGGCGCTGCGCACTTAACTTCCAGAATATGAATTCGACGGCGCCGCACTCGGCACTCCCAATTTCCTCTTCAGAACTGGTTCGTGACGTTCGTCGTTCGTAGAGAAACTATAACCACTTACGTCGATGGCGTAGCGGTGGGAGGGAGTCATCCCATCGTCGTGCAGTCCATGACGAACACCGACACCGCGGACGCTGCAGGAACCGCGGTGCAGATCGCCGCACTCGCTCGCGCCGGATCGCAGCTGGTGCGCGTGACGGTGAACAATGACGAAGCGGCCGCCGCCGTACCCGAAGTCGCGAGCCGCCTTGCCGACATGGGAGTATCGGTCCCGATCATCGGCGACTTCCATTACAACGGGCACTTGCTGCTCGCGAAGTTTCCCGATTGTGCGCGCGTACTTGCCAAGTATCGCATCAACCCGGGCAACGTCGGCGGCAAGCGACGCGACGAGCACTTTCGCACCATCGTCCGCATAGCGGTAGATAACGGCAAGCCCGTGCGCATAGGAGTGAACTGGGGTTCTCTCGATCAGGATCTTCTGACGATCATGATGGACGAGAACGCCGCGCGCCCGGAGCCGCTGGACGCCAAGGATACGTACATGGAGGCGATGATCGAGAGCGCGCTACGCTCCGCGGCATTGGCGGAAGAGACCGGTCTCGGCCGCGACCGCATCATCATCTCCGCCAAGATATCCGTAGTGGAAGACCTCGTGGAGGTCTACCGCAGGCTCGCCAGCCGCTGCAACTACCCCCTGCATCTTGGCCTCACCGAGGCCGGGCTCGGCAGCAAGGGGATCATCGCAAGTACGGCGGCCCTCTCGATTCTTCTCGCAGAAGGCATTGGCGACACTATTCGCGTATCGCTGACTCCCAAGCCGAACGGCGATCGCACTGAAGAAGTGCAGGTCGCGCAGCAAATTCTACAATCTCTTGGACTGCGCCACTTCGAACCGCAGGTAACGGCATGCCCAGGCTGCGGGCGCACGACGTCGACTTTCTTTCAACACATGGCAGAGGACATCCAGATTTACCTGCGCGAGCAGATGCCCGTCTGGCGGTCGACACGCGCCGGCGTCGAGGAGATGAAAGTTGCTGTGATGGGGTGCATCGTCAACGGGCCGGGTGAGAGCAAGCATGCAAACATTGGAATCTCGCTCCCTGGCACGTTCGAGGACCCGAAGGCTCCGGTTTACGTAGACGGCAAGCTAATGCTGACTTTGCGCGGAGACTCGATCGTGCCGGAATTTCTCAAGATTCTGGACGAGTATGTGGAGAAGCGGTACGTGAAGATCTGAGGCGAGACTGCGTGCTGCGTACTAACTCGTTGTAAAGCCGATTCGCAGCACCCCATGCGTAGTTCGTTGGCACGCAGTACGCAGAGTCCCTATCTCACCGCCCGTTCCAGATCCCGCAGCATTGCCTGGCCCGTCGCGTCATTTGGGGCGAATTCCAGACCGTAACGAGCTGACTTGAGCGCGTCGCGATACTCCCGGCGAAGGATTAGTGCTCTGGCCAGGTTGAAGTGCGCCTGTGCGATGCTCGGGTCGATCGCCACTACCTGCCGGTAGAGTGAGATGGCACGAGCGAGATCGCCGCGTCGGTAATAAATATTCGCCAGATTATAGTGGGCGAGCGGTTCGCGCGAGTTGAGCGCCGTCGCCCTGTTGAACGCCTCGATCGCGCTTGCGGTATCGCCACCTGCTTCGAGGGCGATGCCGAGGTTGACGAGTGCGAGAGGCTGGACAGGATCGGCTGCAAGTGACTGGCGGTAGTGTTCGGCGGAGGCGGGCAGATCTCCTGAGTCGCGCTCCGCGTTGGCCAGCGCCAGAAGAATTGCGGCGTTGCCGGGCCTGATTTCCAGTGCCTTCCTGTAGGCGGTGATCGCTTCAGCAAAGCGGCCCTGGCCCGCATACGCGTCGCCGGCGAATCCCAGCGCGAGAGCCCAGCGGTCGCGGAGAGCGCGGTCGCGCGGAGCGGCGGAGGTAAGCATGCGCGCGAGCAGCTTCCTTACACCGGGCGAGTCACCGCTGGCGAGATGCAGGCTGGCGAGTGCCAGAGAGCGAATCTCGATGTCATCGCTCTCTGCGAGCTCTTGCAGTCGATCTTCTGCCTTCGTGCCAAGCTGCGTGCCGGACGCGAGATAATCCTCGAAGAAACGGCTCATTCCGGCGAACTGCGCCGCGCGGTGGGTCCGATCGCTTTTTGTCCGTGGTTCTCCGAGGAGAAGAGAAGCGTCTTTGTTCAGATCTGAGGTGGCACGCAATTGACCGGCGATGACTGGCTTGTGTGGCTTCGTCGCGCCGTACCACGCGGTCATCTGCGCCTGAAGGTCGGCGGCGGATCGATCGCTGTGGCATTGCTGACAAGCGCTCCGGATCCCGAGCGAACTATCGAAGGCGGGTCGTGGAATCGGGATGCTATGGTCGGCGCGCGCGTAGCGAATGGCATCGCCCAGTTCCGGTTGCTGGAGATAGGGCATGTGACAGGAAACACATTGGCTACCCAGCGACCGAGCTGGGTGACGCGTGTGCGTCTCCAGGCGCTCAGCCTTGCTCACGTGGCAGCTCGTGCACTGCCCATTGCTGAAGCGGCCAACCAGTGGCGCGCCGTTAACGTCACGATACTTCTGTGAATGCGGATCGTGGCAGTCTGTGCAGGTCATGGATCCGCTCAGGTAGCAGTCGCTGTAGCGGTGGTTCTCCTGATACGCGAAAGTGCGAACCCGCCCATCGGGCAAAAGAGGTCTGTCGCCGAGCGATGGGAAATCCAGCGAGTAGTAGTCGGTGAGCAGTGCGCCGGAGAGATATCCTGGTCGTAACTGGTCCTTTACCGCGTGGCAAGCGAAGCAGACCTGCAGCGACTGGTCCTTGTTCAGTGTGGCGAGCGCAGTCATTCCAATGTCACTTGAACGCGCGATGCGGCCGCTTTCGGCCAGCTCGATGTGCCGCTTGCCTGGACCGTGACATGACTCGCAATTGATCGCGAGAGTGGTATGGCTCGAGGTGTATTGGCCGCGAGTTGTATCGAATTGGGTTACCACCTGGCTTCCGTGACAGCCCTGGCAGTTCGCGAATCGCGGCACGTCGCCAAAGACGCGCGAGGGTGGCCAGTCACCGCAGTCAGCGATAGACAGGTTGGGAGTGATTGGTTGCCACCCCTTGCTTGCTCGCGAGCTGGTGTTGCAGAACCAGACGCGCTCGTGCCGGCTGTAGTCGAACGGAAGAAAACGGAGAGTCCCGTCGGCAGCGCGGGAGAGGAAGCCCTGCGTCCCACCGCCTTCCATGTGTCCGCCACCGACGACGCCGTCTACAGGCAGGACGCGGATGTCGTGTCCGTCCTGCGCGATGGTGAAGCTGAACTCACCGCCGGCCGATACGGTCGGTGTGACGACCGCGTCGCGGAAGCGAATGGGGCGGCCATCGAAGGGTACAATTACCGAGCTTCTCGTCGGTTCGCCTCCCGCCCGACCGTGCGTTGACTCTGACCACATCGCGTATTGCGCGGAATGACAGCTGGCGCAGGCGCTTGAACCGGCGAAATCGGTGCGCACAACAGTCCGGGGATTTCCGGTCTCCGAGGCAGCTGGGAGGTCGATCTCCGACGCAGTCTGGTTGCGCGAAGTTCGGTTAGCGATGAGAAAGATCGCTGCCGCTACCGTACTGACGAGTGCGACCGCTATCGCGAGTCGGAACCAGGGAGACCGCCAGGTTGAGCGGAACTCTCGAGATGGAGGCGCGGGATGGGCAGGTGAATCGCGCCGCGCTCCTGGCGTCGATTTGGTTGTCGCTTTCCGCTTCTTCGCCACGAGCT
Source organism: Gemmatimonadaceae bacterium (assembly GCA_013817545.1). Classification (GTDB taxonomy): domain Bacteria; phylum Gemmatimonadota; class Gemmatimonadetes; order Gemmatimonadales; family Gemmatimonadaceae; genus JACMME01. The sequence goes on from JACDCM010000238.1 coordinate 4,630, forward strand.
AGACCGGGTTGGGGAGTAGGGGGTGGGGGCCAGGGAGTGGGTGCGACTCACCATCCTCCAACCCCCACTCCCCTGTATCACCTGTGCGCATCCGCATCAGCGGGACCCATCCCGGGACCACGCGGGCCCTTCACAGCGGCACAGCTCGCGGATGTACCGAACGAGCCCGCGAATCTCGGCGGTGCTGAGCGTTTGCCCAAATGCCGGCATGCGGCTGCTCTTACCGAGTATGTAACCTCCGGCGGCAATCGCGTCGAAAAGCGTGTCGTCGGGGCGCTGGGTCATTGCCGTCCTGTCCGAGTGCGCAGTTGGCGGCCGGGGAAGGTAGCGCGCATTCGGTCCGTCACCTGCTCCCTTTGCGCCGTGACATGGAGCGCAGTTGCGAGCATACAGCGCCGCGGGTTCACGTGAAAGCCTGGTTTCCGAAGCAGTTGGCCTTGTCTTCTCAACGCGGTCCGATGGCTGCACGCTGGCGGATTCTGACACGCCCTGCTCTGCCAGAAATCTGGTAATGAGTTCGACCTGCTGCTCGGGCATCGGCGACTTCGGCATGATAGTCCCGGGTACTGTGCCCTGCGGATCGCGAATCATCCGCGTGATATAGTCTCGGGATCTGCGTTTTCCCACAGTTGAGAGATCGGGCGCAATTCGGCCTCCGGCATCGCCGTACTGGTGGCAGCCGAGGCAGGAAAGGCGGTCGCGAAGAAGCGTCTGGGCTTTGGCCGCGGAGAAGGGGGAGAGGGTGGTGTTCTGCGCGTGCAACTGCGCTCCGCTGATCACGACGCACAGTGTTATGGCAGCGTGTGAGCGAGCTGCCAGAAACGACCATTCAGGGCTTGGCATCGGTTCTGGCCGTTTCGGGGCGCGAGTAGGCTTCGAGAGCCTGCACCACGCCGAGCAGCTCATCCATGATGGGCGCGTCGAAGCCCAGGACGCGGAGGCGGTCATGCACGCTCCTGTAAAACTGGATCGTGCCTTCGCGTCCCTGGTTGAAGCGATTCCAGACCGTATCTGGGAAGTCCGTTCGGCGGAGGTCGGCGAGGATGGTTGCCGCGTTGTGGAGCTTGTCCGCCGCGCAGACCCAGCGAGCGGTGCTGCTGGCTTTCTCCAGCCGTTCAATGTAGTCGGCACGCTGATCGTCGCTGGAAAGCTCCACGCCGTCGTCGGTGTGCTTGCGCTTGCTCACCGCCAGTACAGTGTCGAGAACACCGGCTCCGAATTTATCGCCAATGCGCTGCATGAGCATCGCGCTGGTATAGCCACCGCGAACGCAATCTTCTATGACGTCGTGCAGTACTCCGGCAATTACGGCCTCTTCGTCGCATCCGTATCGCGTGAGAATGACGGCAACGTTGGCCGGATGCGTAAGGTAGGGAAGCCTGGTTCCCTTTCGCACCTGCTGGTCATGGTGCTTCGCCGCGAAGGCGAATGCATGGTTGATGCGATCCGAATAGCCGATGATCATCGATCCGAAGGTACAGGAGGGGGTGAATGGGGAACAGGGATAAGGGACAAGGGACGAGGGACAAGGGACAAGGGACAAGGGACAAGCTACCGAGCCTTGAGTTCGGCGGAACGCGGATTGCCGCCCGATCGTCTGATCCTGCCTCCTCCGTGCAGGCGCGAGGGAAAGGGACGAATATCTGGGAACGATTTCTGGTTTTTTCCTCTCGCGTTCCTTGCTCCTGATCCCTCGTTGCTGCCTTGCCCCTTGTCCCTTGCCCATTGTCCCTTGTCCCCAGATGATAGCTTGCGATGGAGCACTTCCCGACAGACCAGATCTTTTTCTGAAGCCTGACTCTGTTCTCCGCGCGTGCGTCACCCAGCCCGCTTACCTGATCCTTCATGCGCCTGC
>JACDCM010000239.1 GCA_013817545.1 Gemmatimonadaceae bacterium
CCAGCTCTTCTATGATATTCACGACTTCGCGCAGCTGTTCCTCTGTCGCATCCTGCCGCATCACTACGAGCATGCCGAGTCCTCTATTTGCGTCCACCATCCATCCGTGGCTAGCGCGAGCGGGCCTTTGTAGTAATCGCCCACGATGCCTGCAATCTGTTCAAGCTCGACCGGAGGATAGAAATGCGTGAGTGCGAGGAGATCCGGGCGGGCAAGCGCACCCAGTGCGCCGCACTCCTCTGGTGTCATATGACCCGCGACGGCCATGCTGCTCGGAAGCGAGCATTCGCTGAGTATCACTTTGCAACCGGCCGACCACTCAGCCAAGCCTTTGTCGAACCCCGTGTCGCCGGTGTACACAAGACGCGAGCCGCCACACTCGATGGAATATGCTATGCTCTCCTCCGTGTGCGGAACCTTGTAAGTACCGAGGTATGCCTGTCCTGGCAAAGCCGTGTGCTCGCCGAATGGAATCTCGCGAACTGTTAGCGGATATCCGGGCTCCCGCATCCATTGACCATAAGCATCCGCGAGGCGCTCCATGAGATTGGCTGTCCCGGGAGGTCCAAGAACCTCGATTGGCTCAACGCGGGGTGGCATCGCTCCATATCGCCACGCCATGAGGAGGATCGGTATATCCGAAACGTGGTCTGGGTGGAAATGGGTGATGGCCAGGTGCGTGATTCCCATCCAGTCGATGCCGAGAGCCGCCATGCGGTGTGTAACTCCGGAACCGCAATCCAGCAGAAGCCGCACAGCGCCAAACTCAATCAGCACACCCGCGCAGACACGCTTGGGAGAGGGTGCGACGGTGCCCGTTCCTATGGTAGTGAGGCGCACTCTCAGCGTCCGCGGAAAACCATCTTCCGGAATATCATGGAGCTGCCAACCATGAGTCTCGCGAGGTAAATACCGGCGGGAGCCGTCCGGCCGTTTGCACCCACTCCATCCCAGCTGAAGCGCTGGTCGCAGCCGGAATCCTGGGCCGCGTCGACAGCGCGGCCGTATCGTCCGGCCGGAAGCGTGGCCGGCACCTCCGCCGATGGAACGAGCGTGCGCACCAGATTGCCGCGAATGTCGAAAATCTCCAAGCTGACCGTGCTCAGCTCTCGCAGGTCGAACCAGATACAAGTACTCGTAGTGGACGAGCTGGGGAACGGGTTTGGAAAATTCTGAAATAACAGCGTAGCCACCGGTCGCGAGAAATCGACCACGACGAAGCTGGCGAAGCTGTTCACACGCGTTTGGTCTCCGGTCGTCAATTCGGCGGTGACTGCCCAGCGGTACGAAGTGTTTGACTCCAGATCGAAGACTGGTGTAAATACCGTGTCCCTCAACCCCGCCGCCCGGATCACGGGTGTCGATCCGCTCGCCGTGAAGAGTTCGAAGGTGTAGGTCCACGGACCGGCGGGCATCGCGACCTGCGCGCTCGACCAGATGAAGCGAGGCCGCCGCTCGTTTGTGGTAAGACCGCCGAGACTGTTCGGTATGATGAGTCTCAACCACTTAGCGACGACTCGCGGTCCAACAACTTCGGACAGCACCGAATCGCCTCTGCCGGTCTTCGCCACTGCGCGCCAGAACACCGTTGTGAGTTCGGGCAGAGGGCGCGCTGAAGTTATCGTGGCATCCGTACCTGATACGATTGTATCAACAAGCAATGGCCCCGAAAATTGCGCGTTTCTTGCGATCTGGAGACGCAGTGTAAGCGGCTGATCCTGCGCGTCGAACTCTTCCGCCCTGATGACGAATGTCGGGGTGATATCGCGAAGGGAGTCCAAGCCGGACGGTCCCGTTAATAGCACGCGGGGAGCGGAGACAAATGCGGCAACGACGGGCGTGGCGATCGCACCATGAAAAGCGCCCGCGATTAGCGCCAGGCCCGCCGCCGACAAGAGTGTAATCCGATGCATCACGCGGTGGCGACCGCTGCCTCGGCGACCGCCTCAGTTGCTGCGACATCCGGGTTGTCGGGAACTTGCCTGCCGCGCATCCTGACGCTTACAACCGACGACACACCGGGCTCCTGCATGGTAACTCCGTAAACTGCGTCCGACGCCTCTGTCGTGGTCCTCGGGTTGTGAGTGATCACGATGAACTGTGTCTTGTCCTTGAACTGCGTCAGCATTCGCACGAAACGACCGATATTCTGATCGTCCAGTGGCGCGTCTACTTCGTCAAGCAGGCAGAAAGGGCTTGGCTTTGTAAGAAAGATGCCGAACAGAAGGGAGAGCGCTACAAGGGCGCGTTCGCCGCTCGACAGCAGATGAATGCGTTGGGTTCGCTTGCCGCGCGGGGAAGCGTGGATCTCTATGTCCGAATCGAGTGGATTGTCCGGATGCTCGAGCTTCAGGTCGCACTCTCCGCCGCCAAAAAGTGTCATGAAGATATGACGAAAATTCTCGCGCACCTGCGAGAAGCTCGCTAGAAAGAGTGCCCGTGCTGTCGCATCGATCTCACGGATCGCCTGCTGCAGTGACGCTTTTGCGGACGCGAGGTCATCTCGCTGAGTGCTCAGGAATGTCAACCGCTTTGCTTCTTCGTCGTGCTCCTCCACAGCGAGGGGATTCACCTGGCCAAGCTCCTCAAGTTGCACCCTGATGCCGGCAAGCTCGCTCCGAAGTAGCTCCGCATCATCCTCTAGCTGGGTGAGCCCCAGGAGAAGGTCTTCGAGCGGTCTGCGCCATTCCGCCTCCAGACGGCCACGGATCGCTTCACGCTTGCCCTCAAGATCCTTGAGGCGTAGTTCGCCTCGGTGAAGCGACTCGGTAAGCTCCACGACACTGCGCCGAGCGCTCTCCAGCAGGCGCTCGGCATCTGTTAACCGGACATCCATTTCGCGGACGGCGCCTTCCGCTTCTTTCGACCTTCCCTCGTGCTCGCGCACTCTCTCGCGCATCGCCGCGGACCTGATACGCCACTCCGCCAACTGTCGCGCGAGATCATTGTCCGCATGTTCGATATCAGACAACTCTGTCTGCAACGATTCGAGACGCTTGGCAGCGCTGATTTCTTCAACAGCAAGCCGGCGTTCACGGTCTGTGGCCGCCTGCACACGTACCTCGATTTGCGCGAAATACACCTGGCTCCGGGTGCGAGCTTCCCGGGCCTCTTCCAGCTTTGCCTCGAGATCGGTGAGGCGCGCGTGTGCATCGACAACGGCGAGCTCACGCTGCGACACCGATGCGCCGGCCTCGAGCAACTGCCTGGCAATGCCGTTGGAAAGATCCTCGAGTTCTTTGCGTCGGGAGGTGATTCGTGAGGCGGCGGTCTGTACGTCCAACAGCTCGCGTTCTGCGCCCTTCCGCCGGCGTTCTGCGTCCGCACTATGCTCGTGGGCGTTACGCAAGGACTGCTGGGCGGACGCTGCTGTATCAGCCGCCGCAGCAGCCTGATGCTCCGCTTCAGCGAGTGTAACACGAGCGCGTTCCAGCCCCGCCGAAGCGTATGCGCGCTCCATCTCCCGCGCATCCAGTTCGGTGCGCGATGCGGCGAGCTCAGCGCGACGTCGGAGAGGTCCTTCTCCACCAGTCGTGCCGGGCAACCAAACGGCACCCCTTGAATCGACGAAGGCCATGCCGCTGTCTTCAGCTACCACTCCACCGAGGAGAACCCGGGCCCAACCGCGCGCTGGATCCGTCGCGTCAGCCAGTGCCGGTAACGCGCTTCCACTTGACGCAATGTCGGGTTGCGAGTCGAGGGGAAGAAGCAGGAGCGACCCTGGGCTGTTCTCCGTGTGCCAGATACGCACTGCATCGGCGACCGCGCGATCGCGAACCAATACGGCGTGTACCGTTGCTCCGAGATAACGCTCGAGGAGAATCGCCGATGAAGCGGTAGGCGAGAGAAAATCACTGAGGGGTCCGAGTATCGCTCCGTCACCGAATCGCTTGCTCTCCTTGAGGAGTCGCGCTGCCGCTGGCGCGAGCCCTACACGCTCGCGCTCCAGACCTTCCAGTGCGCCGACCTTGCCTTGCAGTGATGTACAAACTTCTTCAGCGCGGGAGAGCCCCGCGCGCGCAACCGTCTCCCGCGAGCGCGCGGCTGTGGCGGAATCACGCGACCGGGAAAGCGCGTCCGCCGCCGCGGCCGCCGTACTGACAGCGTCCTCGACGCCTTGCAATGCGGAGTCCGAATCGATACCGGCGCGCGCGAATGCTTCCGAAAGTGATACACTTTGAGCCTCCACACCCACTGCCCGCTCAGACAGCTCCTCCGCCTCCCGCGCCGCGCGCTCGCCATCGAGTTGAAGGTGGCGCACCCGATCGGCCAGCTCGCGGGAAGATCTTTCGGCGGCTTGCCATTCAGCGCGGGACAGCACAACCACGTTCCGCGCGGAATCTTCGCCGGCGGTGCGCTCATCGAGGCGCTTCCGGGCTTCCGCCATGTCCGCTTGCGCCTGCGAGAGATCGTCCCGAACCTGCGCATGCTCCGAAGCCAGCTTCACGCCGAGCGCGTCGCTGGCCGCACGCTCCCTGGTGGCCCGTTCGCGCCGGACATTGGCACTTCGCTGCCGCTCCTCGGCCACCGCAATCTCGCTGTCAAGCTTGAGGAGAGCCTGCTGGTGCTCACTTGTCAGAATGGCTACGTCTGCGCGCCGGCGTTCGGCGTCCCCCCTGGCGACATGCGCTTTCTCCCGCTGCTGTTCGGCCGTTTGCAGCAATGCCGCCTGAACCGGGGCGTCTGCGCGCAGTTCTTCCACACGCGACTCGAGCGTGGAAAGCTCTTCGCGCCACTCCGATATGTCTCTCGCGGCAAGGGTCAACTCCAGCATGAAGCGCCGAGCTGCGAGCTCCGCGTGGCGTTCCGAGCGCCTGCGCTGCCGGGCGAGCGAGCGCACCTGCGTCTGCACTTCACTGATGAGATCATCGAGCCGCCCGAGATCAATCGTGGTTTCCTCGAGACGACGGTCGGTGCCGCGACGGCGATCACGATAGAAGCTCACACCGGCCGCTTCTTCGAACAACTCACGCCGCTCTTCCGCTCTGTCCGACAGGAGCGCGTCGATCATTCGGGCCTCGATAACAACCCCCGAGTCGGCGCCCAGGCCCGTACCGCTCACCAGATCCTGAATGTCACGCAGGCGGCACGGTGTGCGGTTGAGCAAGTAATCACTTTCGCCGGAGCGCGAGAGACGCCGGGTGATGACGACTTCCTGGTAAGGCACCGGAAGCATTCCGTCGCTGTTGTCGAAATGCAGCGACACCTCCGCAATGTTCACCGGCCGCCGGGCTGAGGAACCCTGGAAAATCACCTCCTCCATCTTCGCTCCCCGCAGGAGGCGCGCGCGCTGCTCGCCAAGCACCCATCTTACAGCATCGGACACGTTCGACTTTCCACAACCGTTGGGACCGACGATGGCGGTGACGCCGGGCTCGAACACCAGCGACGAGTGATCCGCGAAGGACTTGAAACCGTGTATTTCCAGCTTTGTAAGCAGCATTTACTGGAAGACCTTTCCCGTACGGTATGCGACGGACACCTGTTCGCCGTCCGCTCGCAATTCCGAGAGCAACTGAGCCGACTGTTCCGGCGTCTCGAATGCGCCGGCGAAGACTGTTACGGAACCGTCATCCTGAACCAGCGCAAACACCGGCCTCTTCCGCTCGCGAAAAGCCTGCAAACGAATCTCAGCGCTCTCCGGTGTCACGCCGCGGGCGAGCACGACCGAGAATGGTGCGTAAAGCGCCGTGGCTGTCTCGATCTCGCTAGTGTTGCTGATCATGGAGTCGGCCGCGACGCGCGTGACGAATGAGCCGAAGGTGACTCTGTACCATGGCATGCCGTCGATCAGTACGGCGGAGTAGGTTGCCGCCGGCAGACTCCTGGCATCTCGATCGAGTGTCATGGCGGCCCCCCTGCTGTCACTCAGGTGCGACAACACCACTACGAACCCCGCCGCGCGAGCTGAATCAGCTCGATTGGTGACCGAATCGGTAAAAGGTGGAAAGTTCGTCGGAGCCGAACTTGTGGCGGCCGTCTCGGTTGCCGGCGCGACCGCACCCGCTGCGGCGTTTGTGCTGTCGGCTGCCCCACGCGAGCCCGGCAGCACCCCAAGCCATCCATTCGCCCACGCCCAGTAGCCGGCAGCTGCAAGCGCCAGCAACGCCACAAGAAGCAACCAGAGACCACGGCGCGAACGGGGAGGTAGTTCGGATTCCGTGTCCCTTCCGAAATCGCGCGACTGAGCTCGCCTTTCCGTGGTTTCTCGCAGCGCAGGTTCGGTTGGAGGAGCGTCGTCCATTGCGGGGAAATCGCCTGGTACCGCGGCTATGACACGCCGTCCTGCTCCGGTGCGCGTGGGTCCCACTGTGATCACGCCATCAGTGGCCCCAATCAACGTGTCGAGCGCACTCCCTTCCGACCGGGTTACCAGAAGAAGCAGAGCGTCCACTTCCTGAAATCCCGCGGCGAGCTTCCGCCACCGGTCATTGCGCATTAGCGAATCCAGGTCGAGAGG
>JACDCM010000240.1 GCA_013817545.1 Gemmatimonadaceae bacterium
GTGCAGCGGTACTGTAGCCGGCAAGTTGGTCGCGCCTATGATTGTCACCCCTTGCACAGTGATCGTTTCCTCGGCCTGCGTCAGCGCGCAATTCCCTCCGGCTTCCGCGGCCAGGTCCACGATCACCGAGCCGGTTTTCATTGAACGCACCATTTCCTCCGTGATGAGAAGTGGCGCGGCTTTTCCCGGTATGAGCGCCGTAGTCACCACGAGATCCTGATCGCGAATGTGCTGCGCGATTGCCTCGAGCGTCATTCGGTGCTGTTCGTCGCTCTGCGCTTTCGCATATCCGCCCTTGTCCTCGGCGCCCGCGCTTGCAATTTCCGCGGAGACAAAACTCGCACCCAGGCTCTGCACCTGTTCACGGGCCGCGGCGCGCACATCGAAACCGGAGACCACCGCGCCAAGCCGGCGCGCCGTGGCAATTGCCTGCAGCCCCGCTACGCCGGCACCAATTACGAATGCGCGCGCAGGCGCGATCGTCCCGGCCGCCGTGGTGAGCATTGGCAGGAGTTTGCCAAGCGCCGCGGCGCCAAGTAACACCGCCTTGTACCCAGCCACAGTGCTCTGCGACGAGAGGACGTCCATCGACTGCGCGCGTGTGATTCGAGGTACGAGCTCCAGGCTGAGCGCGGTAACGCCGTGTTCCTTGAGACGCGTCAGCAGATCCGAGCTGGATGCCGGTTGCAACAGCGCTACGAGCACGGTTCCGGATTTGAGGGACATTGCCTCATCGAGCGACGGTCTCCGTACCCTGACAACCAGGCTCGCGGACTGAAAAACCGAGCGCGCGTCAGGAAGCATCGAGGCGCCGGCTTTCTCGTATGCGGCATCGGTATAACCGGCGTCACTGCCGGCGCCGAGCTCTACGTCGAATGCAATACCTCCCTTCGCCAACCGGGCGACGCTGTCGGGCGTAAGCGCTACCCGGCGTTCGCCCGGCGCGGTTTCCCGGGTGACTCCAACGCGCAGCATCAGCTCGGGAGGCCCGGAGAGACTATCAATTCGTGTGACGGGTGGGACGTCCACGGCAGGTAAATCCGGAACGTGGTCCCGCGGCCGACATCGCTGAGGAGTGTGATAGCGCCGCCATGCTGTTTGATGATTCCGTACACCGTCGAGAGCCCCAGCCCTTTCCCCTTGCCGGGCCCCTTGGTAGTGAAGAACGGCTCGAAGAGACGGTCGCGAGTCCGCGAATCCATGCCCTGGCCAGTATCCCCGACGGAGAGAGTGATGTATTCACCGGGAACAATGTCGGGATCCAGGTAACTGCGCGCGAATGCTTCGTCGACGACGGTGGTCCCCAATTCGAACGAAAGCGTGCCGCCGTTGGGCATCGCGTCACGCGCGTTCAGCGCGAGATTCAACAATACCTGGTCCAGCTGTGCGCGGTCGGCCAGGCAACAGGCCGCATCAGGCTCGACGAGCACGACAATCTCGATCTGACAGCCGACTGTGTGCTGCAGCATATTCTGCGTCTCCAGAAGTGCGGCTGTCATATCGATGATCTTCTGCTCACCCTGACTCCGGTGGCTGAATGTCAGTAGCTGACGAACCATGGCCACTGCACGGTCGGCCGCTTTGCGAATCTCGTAAAGATCGGCACGTCCGGGGTCGTCCGGCGGGAACCGACTCAGGAGGAGCTGACTGTAAGATGTTATGACCGTGAGAATGTTGTTGAAGTCATGCGCTATGCCTGCGGCGAGCCGCCCCACTGCCTCCATCTTCTGCGATTGCCTCCTCTGCAATTCTTCGGCGTCCTTTCTCGCGCTGGTTTGCCGGGTCGCAACATTGGCGCTAACTGCAAGCCGCTCGTGGTTCGCCAGCGCAGTAACTCCCGCCACGATTCCTCCGGCACCGAAAGCGACAACGGAATCGACCAGAAAAACCTGGGAGCCATCCGCATGGATCGCGCTATAGTCGACGCTGCCAGTGCGCCCATGCCGCAGAAGTTCTCGCAGCCGATCGATCGTGACCGAACGCTCATGCGGCGCAATTAGTCCTTCCCAGAAATTCCTGTCTTCGATGAAGCGCCTCGAAGGGTAGCCGAGAACATCCTCGATTCCCTCGTTCACGTACTTCAAGTGCAGTGTCGCCGGGTCTCGCGTCCAGAAAGCCGCGCCGCTTTCGCGCAGCACCGCTGCTATGGACTTTTCTGCCTCGCGCTCTCGCACATCAGCGGTCATTCATGCCGGCCCCTTTTTCCGGAAATCTCATCCCGCTTGCTTCCTCCCGCCTCCCCACCTCCCGCACGTCTTGCGTCCCGAACTTACTAAAAAGAAAAGCGTGATTCCTGCCGAGGAGAGGGCTATCGCCTCAGCGATCGATCCCGTTTGATCCGTTCCATCCGCAGCATCCGTCTAACCTTCCGTTCTCGATGCCCGAATGGAGCCTCATTTTAACATTACAAAGTTGTCGGTTGCGTCGGAATGTTGCTGATCTCACCCGTCCAAGATGATCTGGCTTCCCCGAAACGGGCATCAGAAACGAAAGGTTGGACAGATGCAGCGGATTTACCGGATGCTGCGGATTGTTCAGTGTGTGAGCTGAGTGACAGTGCTCGATGTCGAGACCTGAATGTTTTTGAATAGGCTCCTCCGCCCGAGGTTTTATGTGCCGCGAACGCCGGCAATGTCAAGCCACCTCGGGCAATCTTGACAGCGGACGTACCCGGGACGACCCTAATCTCTGGTGTTTTTTTCGGACCTGATGTGCGCCTGGTCCACCAGCCGCTTCATATGGAGCCAACCGTGTCGACGCCTCTGCGCTTCTTTCCGGCAATACTGCTCGGTCTCTCAGCCAGCGCCCTGGCGCAACGGCCTCCCTCACCAACGGCGTCTATTCAGTCGTGGGTAGATACGACGCTCGGAGACATTCGCACAGACAATTATTTCTGGTTGCGTGACCGGAAAAATCCCGACGTCATCAAATATTTGCAGGCCGAGAATGAGTACACGGCCGCGTCGATGAAACATACCGAGGGGCTGCAGGAGCAGCTTTACAGGGAGATGCTCGGGCGAATAAAGGAAACAGATCTCTCCGTCCCGGAGCGCGATGGTGGCTACCTGTACTATCAGCGAACGGAGAAGGGAAAGCAGTATCCAATCTACTGCAGGAAGAAGGCGAGTCCGAATGCTCGAGAGGAGATCCTGCTCGACGCGAACGAGCTCGCGACAGGGCTGGCTTACTTCGATGTGGGCGTCTTTCAAGTCAGTCCGGATCATCGTCTGTTGGCGTACTCCACCGACACTGCCGGGTCGGAGACGTACACGCTGTACGTGAAGGACCTTGTAACGGGCAAGCTTCGCGACGACCGTGTGCCCAACGTGTACTACTCGGTAGAGTGGGCGAACGACAATCGAACGATTTTTTATACGACCGTCGACTCAGCCAAGCGGCCGCACAAGCTCCTGCGCCACGCGCTCGGCACCAGCGCGTCGAATGATGCGGAATTGTACCATGAACCAAATCAGCTGTTTGATGTTGATTTCGAGAAGAGCCGTAGCGACGAGTATCTGTTGCTCACTACTGGGAGCTACTCGCAATCCGAAGTGCGCTATCTGTCGGCGGACCGGCCCATGGACTCGCTGCGTCTCGTCGCGCCGCGGCAGGCTGACGTCCTTTACAGCGTCACACCTCGAGAGGGAAGTTTTTACATCCTGACCAACGAAGGGGCGAGCAATTTCAAGGTCATGCGGGCCCCGGCGTCCAACCCGTCGAAGCCCAACTGGACGCCCTTCATCGCGCACAGCGACTCCGTTCTCATCTCCAACATAGAGGCTTTCAAGGACTACCTCGTTTTCGGCGAACGGCGCGGTGCTCTGCGAAGGCTCCGAATCATGGATGCCACTTCCGGCGAACCCCATGACGTGAGTTTCCCCGAACCAGTGTACACCGTTTATCTGGCAAACAATCCCGAGTATGAAACACGGACGCTGCGCTTCACTTACATGTCCATGGTCACTCCGGGGACGGTGTACGATTACGATATGAAAACTCGCTCACGTGCCGTGAGGAAGCGCACCGAGGTTCCCGGATATGACCCTTCTCTCTACCGGGCTGAACGCACCTGGGCGCGAGCCTCCGATGGAACGCTGGTGCCGGTGTCACTTGTCTATCGCCTTCCCTTGATCAAGGACGGTTCCCGTCCAATGCTCCTGTACGCCTACGGTTCCTACGGCTCCAGTCAGGAAGCGGCGTTCTCGTCCAATATTATCAGTCTGCTGGATCGCGGCGTCGTGTACGCGCTCGCGCACATCCGCGGCGGCCAGGAGATGGGTCGGGCCTGGTACGATCAGGGAAAACTGCTCAACAAGAAAAACACCTTCACTGACTTCATAGCGTCCGCCGAGCACCTCGTGCGGGAGAAGTACACATCGAGCAACCGCCTGGCGATTCGGGGGGGAAGTGCGGGCGGACTGCTTATGGGCGCCGTAGTGAACATGCGGCCCGATCTGTTCAAGGCGGTCGTGGCCGATGTGCCCTTCGTTGACGTTATCACCACAATGAAGGACGCGTCCATTCCGCTTACCGCCCAGGAGTGGGAGCAGTGGGGGGACCCCCGGCAGGAGAAATTTTACGCCTACATGAAATCCTACTCGCCCTACGACAACGTGAGTGCGAAAGCTTACCCCACCATGCTGGTGACGACCGGGCTGAACGATCCGCGCGTGCCCTATTGGGAGCCGGCTAAATGGGTAGCAAAGCTCCGCGCCACCAAAACGGACGACAATGTGCTGATTCTGAAAACGAACATGGGCGCAGGACATGGAGGAGCATCGGGGCGATACGACGCATTGCGAGAGCAGGCCTTCCGGTACGCATTCATTCTCGACGCCCTCGGAATTGCGGGCGACCGGCGAGCGTCGCGATAGTGAGGCGCTGTTCCGGACATTTTTGGCCTCGCCGGCGACCGGCGAGCCTGGCGGTAGATTGGGCTGTCTGGCGGCAAAGAGAGCTGAGCTGAATTCCGTCAGCTGCATCGTTTTTGATAACGTTTGTTTACTCTCGGGCGACAATTGCCTATTGACCGGCTCTGAAGCAGTGGTATAGTTGTGCTCCCTGGTTCATGGCCCATGGGCTAACCACACCAACCACGATAATGCGAGCACTCTGCATCGCGCGTCATCGCTTTCTTAGCGATCATTACTGCGACGTCTTTTCAGCCTCTGACATAGTGTGCTCCTCGGTTGTCGGTTTCGAGGAAGGCACCAGGGTGGCGCGCGATATTCACCCGGATGTAGTTCTCTGCGATTACGACCTCCTCGCCACCGCGCCGCTCGAACGGTGGGAACGGGATTCGGGTCTCATGACGATACCTATTCTTGCGGTCAGCCTCACAAGGCGGCCCGATGAAGTAGAGCCTGGAGAGGCATCGTCGATTGCGGGCTTCCTGTACTTGCCTACGCTGTCTCAGGCGGACGCGTCGCGGCTGGTTCGCTGTGCGGCCAGGCGTCCTGTGCATGCGCCAAGCGGAGCCCTAAGCTGGAGGCTCGGCGCAGCCGAAGCGCAAAGGCACATTTAAGACTGGGTAGTGGAGAGTAGGGAGTGAAGCTCGAATAATCAGAAAATTGGGCTCTTCCAACTCATCCCCAACCTTACCGGTCGCGCTCACCTCCGGGTATCAGAGAACCCGAGCGATGCTGTTGGCAGTCACGATGTCAGCCTCTGTGATCCTGGCAACATCATGCCAGCAGGCCGAAGACGCCAGGCCGGCGACAGACAGTCAAAAAATCGACTCGGGCGCTGCACGGAGCGCCATCGCCGCGGCTGAGAGCGCCGCGACCGTTCTGGACGAGTGGAACAAGGCGGAGGTAGTCAAACGGCTCTCCGAAGCCGGCCTGGTGGTGAGCGCTCGCGGGGAGGAGATTCGGCAACCTTTTCTTTCAGTGCCTGGTGAGCTGCTGGACGTCAGCGAAAGCCAGCTTCAACTCTTCATATATCCGAGTACGGCGGCGCGAGAAGCAGATAGCAGAAAACTGGATCCAGCTAGCGCCTCACCACCCAACATGGCGGTGTCGTGGCTACAGCCACCGCACCTGATCGTTTCCGGAAAGCTTCTGGCCATCCATCTGACTCACAATGAGCATCTCGCCGAGCGGGTTGCGGACGTTTTGACGGCGAGGCACTCTGGGGTGAGTCCCTGAGCCTTGAGAGCGGAACCCAGTCAGGAGAACTGAACTGCGAACTGCGGGCTGCGAAGAACCCCGGCGGGTGGGCTTGTCATGCGCGGGTTGCCCGAACACCGTTCTCCAGGTATGACAACCGCGGCATACCTTTCCATGTTCTTCGCAGTTCTATCAGATGCAAGAAGGGCCAGGCGAATCGCCTGGCCCTTCATGCTGTCAACCCAGAAGGGCTTAGCTGCAGAACGGAACTCCATCTTTCTGCGGAGCTACGACGGAACCACCAACCTGCACTTCGCACTTCTTCGTGCCGGTCAGCGAGTGGGTCG
>JACDCM010000241.1 GCA_013817545.1 Gemmatimonadaceae bacterium
GAATTTGACCCCCTGATCGGGATCGAACTTCTTGACTGCCTTGAGAAGACCCTCGTTGCCAATGGCGACCAGCTCGCTCAGGTCCAGCCCGTGGCCCTGATATTTCTTGACGTACGAAATGACGAATCGAAGGTTAGCGGTGACCAGTCGCTCTGCCGCTTTCTCATCCCCTTTCTGAGCTCGGCGGGCTAACCGCCGCTCTTCCAATGGGTCGCTTATGAGTGGGAGTTTCTGGATGTCGTGGAGGTACTGGTCGAACGCGGTGGAGGGAGAGGAACGAAAAAAACCTTTGGACCTGGTCTCGGTCACGTGCTCCATACACGCCCCTTATTTGAATGACGGAGGGAGGCGAGCGCTGGCTTGCTCGCTTGTGGGAACTGCGGAGGACTGGCAGGATATATCACAATCGCAATTCGGTCAACTGCCAAATTGCGTGCCGGACTGTTGGGATTCTGTCGCCTAGCTGCCGGTTGCAATCTGAACTGGCTGCCGAAGTGGGCCTCCGATTCTTATTCGGATAACTCCCAAAAGGGTCGCAGCAGAGTTAGAAACCGCACTCTGCGGTCGCTAACGTAAGGCTCCGACGGGCGCCGAAAAGGAGCCTTTGTGGGTCCGGGGCGCATTGAAATGGTCCAGAGGTTTTGGCATTCAGATGCTAAGCCATATGGACGGTTCCGCTTCGATCCGCGCCAATTTACTTTCGTCGAGCTGGCGAGCTAAAGCGTTTGTTCGTCAGGAGATGAGTTGTAAATCTCGACTCGACCTTTTTAGGAAGCCTCCCGTCCGGGGACGACCGCGCGGACCACGATGCCGCTGCGTCGCGATCGAACTTTACACGCTCGGCGGGTCGCGAGGTTTGGTTCTGCTGGTAGCCATGACAACTCCGATTCCGATAACCACCAGAACACCTACCAATATCCAAAGCGGAGGAACGGCCAGCATGTAGGCGCCAATCGCAAGGCCGGCCACGATTACGATGAAGCCGATTATGTAGGTGCTGAAAGAGGACATTGCAGTTTCCCGTTTTGGGTTCGAACTGAGAAGTGGCAAGTGTAAGGCCAACTAGCTAGGCGCTATCCTTCGACACCAGCAACGCATAGCCCCGGCGCCGGCCAAACAGGATGGCCTCGGCGCAACTGCTTTTCCAGATATCGAGCCGAGATCCCTGTATGTCCTTACCGGTGTCGCTTACATAGAATCGCCCGTAGAGCTGCCGGCCCACCCAGACATCTATTTCCCTGCCCAAAGGGAAAATCCTTGGGTCCGACGCGATTATCCCATCTTGCACGCGGTCGCCGCGGCGAGTTATTCCGTGCAGACAATAGGATGTGATTTCCACCGTTACAAGCTCGTCAGACTTGGCGGGTGTAGGTGCCGCCTGGCGTGGCCGTGGTCGCTTGGCAACGACATGCGCCACAGGGAGCCGGGGCCTCAGACTTGGAAGGTACGGAACAGGTTCCGCTGGTTCCGCGTACGGATCGTCTCGTGTTAACAGGTGAGTGAGCAGGACAAGTGCGATCAGTGCGAGTGCAATGGGGCGCTTCACCCCAATACCTCTAGAACCGCTGAATCGGTTATGGGCACCGACCACCCGGAATCCCCACCCGCCATTTCGCCGATGCGCCGCGGCAGCGCGTATTCCACAATTCCAAGACGAGCTTTCTTGTCAACGCGCGTCGCAGCCAACAGAGCCTGCGAATCCAACTCGGCCGGACGGACAACTGGAAGCCCTGCACCGCCAAGCGCGGCCCGGATTACCGATGCGGTGCCTAGCCTGGCGATACCAGCTCTTTCCGCGATCTCGGCTTCGAGGACCATTCCGATGGCTATAGCTTCGCCGTGCGAAAGCCGGTAATTGCTTTCAAATTCGACCGCGTGGCCGAGCGTATGTCCGAAGTTCAACACTTTTCTCCGGCCTCTTTCATGTTCGTCCCCTCGAACGATATCGCCTTTAATAGCAATACTTCCAGCGATCAGCTCCAGGAGTTCATTCGGTTGCGGACGGTCGCATGCGGAGTATCGTGTCACCAGATCGAAGTATCCGGCATCCGAAACAACGCCGTGTTTAAGAGCTTCGACTATTCCCGAACGGAGATGCGATTCCGGCAGCGTTTGGAGGACAAGAGGATCGACGATCACGGAAGCGGGACGCTTGAACGCCCCCACGAGGTTCTTACCGGCTTTGGTGTCCACACCGGTCTTGCCGCCGATAGCGGCGTCGACCATGGCGAGGAGCGTGGTTGGAACGTTGACGCACGGAATGCCACGCATGAAGGTGGCGGCGACGAAACCGGCGAGGTCGCCTATCACCCCCCCTCCGAGTGCCACTATGACTGAGTCCCGGCCGTGACCTTGCTCGAGAAGGGCGTCTGTCAGGTGCGCCCACGTCTCTCGCGTTTTGTGCGTTTCCCCTGCGACAATGGTCAGAATCGAACACAGGTGGGAACCGATCGCCGCTGCGACGCGCGAGGCGTAAAGAGGGCTGACAACGTCGTCTGTAATGATGGCGTAGCGATGCGCTGGGGACTCGCGCTGGATTATGGCGCCGGCTTCATCCAGTAGCCCTGCCGCTATGCGCGCGACGTAACCATCGAGCTGGATCGATCGAGTCACCTACGGATGGGGGCCCCCCCCATTCGAAATTTCGCGCCAGAACTGCCGATCTGGCTCATCCGATTCACGCGTCTGCAAGCGTTCCTGCTCACCACGTCACCTCTCCAACTCCGGCGCGCCGATTGGCAACTCGGGAGAGCACGAAGAGCAGATCTGACAAGCGGTTGAGATACTTTACGACGATGGGAGGAATTTCTACCTCGCGGGTTAGCGCTATCACTCGGCGTTCCGCCCGCCGGCATACGGTGCGCGCGGCGTGCAGGGCGGCGGACTTTGGAGTTCCCCCCGGCAGTATGAAGGCACGCAGTGGCTCCAATTCCGCCTCACCTTCGTCGATCGCCCGCTCGAGCTCGGAAATCCGATCCTCGTCGATGCGTGCCTTCTCGAGATGCTGGCGCATCTTCTCGCGATCCGGAGTGGCTATTAGAGAGCCCAGGCTAAAGAGATCTCTCTGGACCAGGACTACTATCTCGTCAATTCGGGGCATCAGCTCGACGGCTCGCGCAACCCCTAGCACCGCATTCAACTCGTCAACGTCGCCGTACGCTTCCACCCGCGGGTCATCCTTGGACACGCGGCCACCGCCAAAGAGGCCAGTCTCACCGGCGTCGCCGGTTTTTGTGTAAATCTTCATCTATAATCCTATGAGTGTTCGCACGCACTACTCCCCTGCTACTTCCCCATTAGCTTAGCCAGGAAACGCCGCCCCTGATCCCGCAAACCCTGACGGAGATTCGTGAATTCGGTTTCTTCACCAATCGCCGACAGGTTGGCCTTGCTGGGCCGAAATGTGTTGGGGTAGATCGCGCTCAGGTGTTCCTGCATCCGGTCGGACGTGGGCAGCGTGGGCTGCGTTTCGCACCAGTGATCCAGCGCCTGGCCCATCATGGCCGCCGTCGGCCGACGTTTCGGTTCGCGATCGAGGGCATGGGTGACAATGTGAGCAACCTCTTCGGAGACTGACGGAACAGTATCACGGACATTCGGGATTGGCCGTATCGCGATATCCTCGAGGGCCAATCCCGTTATGTCCTCACTGAACATGGGCTCCAAAGCGAGAAGCTCATACAGCACCAGGCCCAGCGAAAAGACATCGCTACTGGCGTCGACGTGCAAGCCGAGGCTTTGCTCCGGACTCATATAGTGCTTCTTCCCGACGAGTCTGCCCTGGTCCGATGGATCGACGGAGGTTCGGGCTTTCGCTATCCCGAAGTCAGCAAGCTTAATGTGTCCATCCCAGGTGGACATGATGTTTCGGGGCGCCACGTCACGGTGTACGATGTCGAGCCGCTGCGCGGTTGGACTTATGGAATTGTGCGCAAAGTCGAGTGCTCTGCAAACACGGCTGGCTATGTAACAGGCCAGCGCCTGGGGAATGGGCTGCTTGAGCTCCAGGTGCCTCTCCATCAGGGCCCGCAAGGTGGGCCCCTGGATGTACTCCATGGCGATGTAGTATGTCCCGTCCACCTCACCCAACTGGTAAATCTGAACAATGTTTCCGTGCACCAGGTTGGCAGACAACTTTGCTTCGTCGATAAAGAGTTGGAGCCAACCTTCATCCCTGGCGAATTTGGGATGGATGACTTTGAGGGCAATCCGTTTCGCGAAGCCGGCAGGCCCTAGCTGCTCTGCCTCGTAGACTGTCGCCATACCGCCTGTAGCGATCTTCCGAACCAGGCGGAAGGCGCCGTTGTAGGGGAGGTTCATCTGGCGGTTTTCGTTCACGGTCTATTGCAGAAACGAGACTTGCATGCGGCGTTGGGTCCGTACAACGTTAGTGAATGCCTCAGGAAATCAAGGACATCATCATTATAGGCGGAGGGCCGACGGGCCTTTTCGCGCTGTTTTATGCTGGCATGCGAGGAGTGACTGCGCGGCTGGTGGACGCTCTCCCCGAGCCCGGCGGGCAACTCGCCGCCCTATATCCCGAAAAATATATTTTCGATGTGGGGGGTTTCCCAAAAATTCTCGCCAAGGATCTTGTGAAGGGCCTTCTGGAACAGGCGTCCCAGTTTGGCCAGCCCCTGCACTTTGCGGAGCGTGTGACTGGGCTCGAAGAAGACAACGGGATATTTACTCTGGTAACAGAGCGCGAGCGATACCCGGGGCGAGCCGTCGTAATAGCTGGAGGAATTGGAGCGTTCTCCCCCCGGCGATTGCCGCAGCCATCGGCGGCGCCATGGTATGGGCGGGGAGTTTACGATCGTGTGATGGATCCCGAGCAGTTCCGCGGGCTGCGCGTGCTCATAGTGGGCGGGGGGGACTCGGCGTTCGACTGGACTCACCAACTGCTGGACCGGGCCGTAGCCGTAACTCTGGTGCATCGGAGTGACCGCTTCCGCGCCCACGCCGCCACCGTCAGTGCCGTAAGCGCGGCCGCCGCAGCCGGGCGAGCGAAAGTTCTGACTTTCCACGAGCTGACTGAGGTGCGGGGGAATGGTGATCACCTTGCGGGAGTGACACTGCGGGACACCAAATCCAAGGCGACACACGACATGGAGGTGGATGCCATCCTCCCGATGCTGGGATTCGTCAGCGATCTCGGAACGATCGCGGAATGGGGGCTAACCCTGCAGAAGAACGAGATCGTCGTCGATATTCTCATGGAAACGGGCCGTCACGGAGTCTACGCCGCGGGCGACATTACCACGTATCCGGGGAAGCTCAAGCTGATAGCCACAGGGTTTTCCGAAGCCGCCACAGCCGTGAATCAAGCTGTGCACCGCATTTACCCGGAGAAAAAAGTCGCGCCCGGACACAGCTCGAACATGGCGGTTTTCGGGCAGAAGGATGATTAGACTGGAGGACAGGGACAAGGGACAAGGGACGAGGGACAAGAGACAAGGGACCCTTTTCTTCCTTGTCCCTTATCCCTTGTCCCTTGTTGGTTCAATCATACGCCACCCTCGGATCCGACGCCGCATAAAAAAGATCTGTCAGCAGGTTCACCAGCACGAACACGACGCTGAGAAAGAGGACGGATCCCTGAATGGCGGGCAGATCTCTCCGTGAGATCGCGTTAACGACATATCGGCCAAGTCCGGGCCAGCTGAACACCGTCTCCGTAAGTATGCTTCCCGTCAGATAGTAGCCGAAGTCCAGGCCGAGTACTGTGATTACTGGAATCAACGCATTCCGAAGGGCGTGCCTGCCGAGGACAATGCGTTCCCTGAGTCCCTTGGCGCGTGCGGTTCGTACGAAATCGCTTCCAAGCACCTCGAGCATTGCTGAGCGAGTCATTCGGGCCAGAAAGGCGATCGAACGCGATCCCAGGGCGAGCGCCGGCAAAATCAGATACTCAATACCTCCGTAACCTGAAGGTGGCAGCCAACGTAGCGTAACCGCAAAGACAAAAATCAGAATGAGTCCTACCCAATAGACCGGAAAGGAAATTCCCAGGTACGCCAACCCCATGGCGACTCGGTCGAATGCGCCTCCCGGCTTTCGCGCGCTGAGTACTCCCAGAGTTATACCGGTGCTGGCAGCCAGCAGCATCGCGGCGACCGCGAGCTGCAATGTCTTGGGGAACCGCTCGCGGATATCGGTGATGATCGGGCGGTTGGTTATGTAGGACCGTCCCAGATCGCCGCGAAGAACGCCTCCGGCGTAGTGTGCGAATTGTACCGGGAGCGGGTCATCCAGCCGCAATTCGGCCCTGAGCCGCGCGATGGTTGCCGCGTCCGCGCGCTCACCGACCATTTCCGTAACGGGGTCGCCAGGCGCAACGTACAAGAGCAGGAAGACGACAACGAGCACGCCGGCCAGCGTGGGAACGGCCAGGAGCAAGCGTCTCAGGAGGAAAGCAGGCATTGTTTAAATCGATTACGGATTGCGGATT
>JACDCM010000242.1 GCA_013817545.1 Gemmatimonadaceae bacterium
GCGCGAAGATGCGGAGCCGTTCTCGAACAGCATTCCCGGTGGCGATAAAAAGAGGTTCCGCACCATTGCCACCACTAGCGAGCTGGAGGCGCTGGTTATCAGGGCGCTGAAGGAGATCGATGAGGGGGAAGCAGTCTGAACGAATCCCATGATCTGTCAGAAGTTCGTCCGCGACATGGATGCACTTGAATTCGAGCTAGCGGGCGGCGTCTACGAGGATATGTTAATTGAGTTAGCGCAACGCTCAGGAGTTTGATTGTCTAACCATGAACGCCAGGCGGTTGTCCATGCATGTTGGGACTCGTTCCGCGTTCGGCCCCTCAGCGTTGATGCGCGTGGTATGCCCCTCCCCTCTACCGACGATCAATGAAACTTGAAAGGCGTCGCAGAGTTCAAGTCGCGAACCGGCTAACGGATTACGACGAGGGACGGTAACCAGGCAACCTGGAGGAAGCCGTGTCGAACCGCCCCCTTTTCCTTCGCGCCGTCGTGGCGCTCGTGGTCGTGCCGCTTGCCACGCCTCTCGCCTGCGCGTCGGGCGGCTCGAAGGACACTACGCCCTCGCCTCAGGACTCCACCGACACATCGTCAATTGCCTACGCGGATGGGAGGTCGATGGAGGACCTCTTCGCAGGTCGCTTTCCTGGCGTCACCGTTGCAAGGACGGGCAACGGCGGGCTTCAGATCCGAATCCGCGGGGGTAGTAACACGTTCTACGGCAGCGACGAGCCGCTTTTCGTGGTGGACGATACACCCCTTCCGGCCGGCTCGGGCGGCATCGTCTTTTTGAACCCGAACGACATCCAGAAGATCGAGGTGTTGAAGAACCCCGCGGACGTTGGCCTGTACGGCATTCGCGGCGGGAATGGGGTGGTCAAGATCACGACGAAGAAGCCGGGGCGTTAGCTCACCACGGTCAACGAGCCCTTCGCTCCTCGCGCTGGAAGTCGAGGGCCGGAATCAGGACGCTCTCGCACCGATCCATGGCTACCGTGAACAGGGGCCTCTACGTCGTAATGGGCGTCTCCGGCTCCGGCAAGAGCACCATCGGCGCGGAACTCGCCCGCGCACTCGGCATCGACTTCGTCGAAGGGGATGAGTACCACCCCGCTGAGAACGTGGAGCGCATGTCGCGTGGAGTTGCACTAACTGACGAAGACCGCGTAGAATGGCTTCGCTCGCTGGCCGCACGAATCCGCGAGGCGAAGAACGCGAACACTGGACTCGTGATGACCTGCTCCGCGCTCAAGCAATCGTATCGAAACGTCCTTCGAGCCGAAGCGCCCGAGTTGCGATTCGTGTTTCTCCGGGGCCATCGAGCGCTGATCGGCGAACGGCTCGCCGGCAGGCGCGGTCACTTCATGCCCCCATCTGTATTGGAAAGCCAGTTCGGCGCACTCGAGGAGCCATCGCCCGACGAGGACGCCTGGGTGTGTGAAATAACTCAGTCACCGCAACAGATCGTCGCGACTCTCGTAGCCGGCGCATCGGCGTGATGAGCGGCGTCAGTCGGGTGAGCCCTGAGTACTACCTGCTCACATGAGCGGCAGCGCAGGTGTGGGCGCGCTAATCGGTTCGATCATCACTGCGCTGCTGATGCGCTGAGCTAGCGCATTGGCACAATGACCGACACCCGCCTGCTCCTGTACGCGCTCGCCGCGGTCGCAGCACTCATGCTGCTCATCGCTCGCTTCAAGCTGCACCCCCCTTTGTCGCTCTGGTTTGCGTCTCGCTCGGCCTGGGTGTAGCTGCCGGGATGCCGCTCGGCACCGCTGTCACGTCGTTCCAGGATGGCGTGGGCCGCACGCTGGGGTTCATCGCCGTCGTCCTCGGACTCGGCACCATGCTCGGAAAGCTGATGGCGGAATCCGGCGCTGCCACACGCATCGCGATCACGCTCATCGACCTCTTCGGCGAACGGCGTGTGCACTGGGCGATCATGATCGTCGGCTTCATCGTCGGAATCCCGGTGTTCCTTCAGGTGGGTTTCGTTCTCCTCATTCCGCTCGTGTTCACTATCGCGCGACGCACGGGGATGTCGCTCATCAAGATTGGGATACCCTTGGTGGCCGGTTTTGTCAGTAGTGCACGGAATGCTCCCACCACATCCGGCGGCGATGCTCGCCGTCGCCGCGTACGGCGCCGACATCGGGCTCACGATTCTATACGGCCTGCTCGTCGGACTTCCGACGGCCGCCCTGGCAGGGCCGATCTTCGCGACGTGGATCGCTCCCCGCATCTCGCTTCCGGCGGAGAGTCCGATTGCCAGACAGCTGGAAGGTGATTCGGCGCAGGAGATGCCGGGCTTCGGAATCTCGCTGTTCACGGTGTTGATTCCCGTCATTCTGATGCTCCTCGCCAGCGCTGCTAACATCACTCTCGACTCCGCGAGCAGAGTGCGCTTGGCACTGCACTTCGTCGGGCACCCGATTGTGGCGCTGCTCCTCGCACTGCTGTTCTCGTTCTGGTCGCTGGGACGCGCCCGGCGCTTCACGAGAGAAGAAGTGCTCAAGTTCTGCAATGACTGCCTTGGCCCAACCGCGACGATACTGCTTGTGATCGGCGCTGGCGGTGGCTTCAACCAGGTGCTGGTGCAGAGCGGCGTGGGCCGCGCAATCGCCGACATGGCACTTGGATCACAGGCCTCGCCCCTCATCCTTGGCTGGATTGTGGCGGCGCTCATACGCGTGGCCACCGGATCGGCGACAGTCGCCATGACGACCGCGGCCGGAATAGTCGCACCAATTGCGGTGGCGACGCCCGGCACGAACGCCGAGCTGCTGGTACTCGCGACGGGGGCAGGTTCGCTGGTGCTCTCGCACGTCAACGACGCCGGCTTCTGGCTCATCAAGGAATTCTTCAACATGACTGTTCCTGAGACCCTGAAGACGTGGACGGTTGCGGAGACGATCATCGGCGTTGCGGGACTGGGATTCACCATGCTTCTGAGTTTTGCGCTCTGAGCTCCGCGCGAATCAAGGGGTCAGAGTGCGAATCAAGGGGTCAGAGTGGATGATTCTGAATCGAATCTCAGAGCCAAGTTGAAGGAGAGACGAATGCGACCAGACGGCAATTGGAGTGTTCGGATCATCGGTACCGTCGCGGTACTGGGCGCGGTGACCTGCACACCACAGCAGCAGGCGCGATCTCGCGTAGCTGCAACGGCGAGTCTGAGCTCGAGCGGTTGGATCGATGTGACCGCGACACTCGATCCGGCGACGACGCCGGTGTACGAAGGCGACGCGCCGATGAAGTTCGAGTTCCTCAAGGACATGCGCAAAGGCGACGGTTTCACACTGTCCGTGTATTCGATGGGTGCGCATAGCGGAACCCACATCGACGCGCCGATGCACTTCATCCGCGACGGCGCACCCATCGACAGGGTGTCGCTGGAGCCGCTGATGGGACCGGCGCGCGTGATCGATATTCCCGACAGTGTGCAGGCGATCGACGCCGCGGAGCTGAACCGGCACGAGTGGAGAGGCGCCGAGCGCGTGATCTTCCGCACGAGAAGCTCGCTGCGCAGCTGGATGGCGTCCCGCACTTTTCATCGCGACTTCGCTTACATCGCTCCCGATGCGGCCCAATTACTGGCCAACGCAGAAGTCCAGTTGGTAGGAATAGACTACATCTCGGCCGAGCAGTTTGGCGCACAGGCGCCAAGGACGCATCAGATTCTACTCGGCAAGGGAATACCGATCGTCGAAGGGCTGTCGCTCGAGAGCGTGGCTGGCGGGGACTACGACCTGATTGTGTTGCCGATGAAGGTAGCAGAGCACGAAGGGCGCCAGCACGGGCCGTCTTGCGGAAGCGATCCCGATAGACGACCAGTGGCAGATCCAACGGCATGCCGCGGTCCTCCTGTCGCCAACCGGCTCGCCGTAGGGTGGTCATTCCACAGAAAGGTTGATTCTGGTCATAACATCGGCCTGATTTCGCGAGGATAGGCGGAGTAACGCTATGTGAACATAGCGTTTGGCGCGTCGGCACTCGCTTGGAGAAGCGCGCCGTGCAGCTCCCTGCGATGATTACGCCAGGAAGCGTGCTGCCGGCTAGACAGCTTCGGCCTAGCTTTGTGTGACAAACTACTTTATACTTGCATTAGACACTCGTCGGCGCGGCCAGTTCAACCTCTAAAGGAAGGCCTCATGAAATCCTCTGTCACGAACTCGATCATGGCTCTTGGCCTCGTCGCCGTCGGCGTGGCCATTGCCGCCGTTGGCATCTATATCGGGGACACCGATGACGCGCCTGGTGCCGCGCTCATAGGCATCCTGCTGATGATCGGCGCAGTGGCCCTTGGTGTGAGGACCGCGCGGCGCAAGACATAGTGTCCGCGCAGGCGTCGTGAGCAGCCGCGTCGTACATTCCCGCCAATCTAAGGGCGAGCATCGACGCATACGCGGTCTAAACGTTAGATGGCGCACGAGCACCGTCGCGACCGTTGATATCTGACAACCACACTCGAGGTGCACACATGGACGAAGAGATCCTATCTCGCCTGGCCGCGTGCGAACGGTCGAACCGACGACTGACCCGGCTGACCGTCTTTCTGTTGTTCATTGGGGCCGGAGGGGTTGTCGTTGGGAGTTCTGTCTCCACTGCGGGCGCATTCACCGACCGTGATACCTCACCGGTCCCTCAAGTACTTGAGCTCTCGGAATTACTGATCGTTGATGAGCGCGGTGTTGTGCGCGTTCGGATCGGAGGCGATTTGCCGGACGCAGTGATTCAGGGGAGGCGTACGCCAAGAGGCGACGGTGCCGCTGGCGTTATCCTTTACGACACTACGGGCCAAGAGCGCGGCGGCTACATCACGACCGACAGCTCGGGGCATATCGGACTGACGCTGGATAGCCGTTACCGGCAGACTGCCGTCTTCCGCGCTGATAGCTCCGGATCGACAACTTTACGGTTATGGACTGACGATGAAGCGGTCGAACTCAGGGTGAACAAGGAAGGAGGACGCCTCAACGTGCTTCGAGACGCGAAGGTCGTACTGCAGTTACCAGAGATTGCCGATCCCGTATCTACCTCGACATGCACTGATTTGAGGGAACTGCGCGCCCAGCATGAGGCTGAGGCGGTCATGAAGGCGTGCATGAGGACGATGCCCGCGACGGCATGCCGGAAGTGCCTGGGGCGACCGTGATGATCGCTCCTACTTGGATCGTAACCTTGCGAGGGAGTCTGTCGACACGTGAGGGTTGTTTCGAATCGTCTCTCCGGTCATGGACCCGACCACCGAGCAGCGCAATGCTCCGCGGAGTTCCCTTGTCAGGGCATGCACCGAGCCCTTGAGGTGCCGGTCGCACTATTGTGCGACTCGTCGTCCTAGCGGCGAAACCATTAGGTTTGCCCTTCTGGGGTTGCGACATTCCTGATCCCGCATGGGGCAGAACTACGGGTAGACGTCTCGGATTTTGGCTGTCCTCCGTCGTCCCCAAACTGCATCTGAGGTTCGGGACGGTCGTGCTTCGCGCGTACGAGGAGCGGCTCTGGAGGGACGCCACTGTCGGCTGTGGCCCGTGCGTGCGGCGCTCCTGCATCGCCAGGAACGCCGCGCCGCGGGCACGCCAGGCTACGGTTAACCTGATGAGGAGCGTGATTTTCGAATGCCGTCTCTCCGCTGGTGCGTTGACGCGCACCGGCTCGCTCTTCGCGCAGGAGTTACCTGGCGTTCCTGCGGGGACAGTTGTGCGCGTGTGGACATCGCCAACGGCTGGATCGAAGTCCCATGTCGGAACGGTAGCGAAAATTACCCCGGACACCTCTCCTGGTGCCGGTGCTGCATCTGTTCGGCAATCGCTGCGATCGAGGGGAGGGCCGCTATCTCGGGCAAATGGTGGCGTCTCGAAAGCGATACGCAGGCAGGGTTGAGGACCGGGCATAGGACGATGTGATGCTATCATCACAAACCTCATGACGATGGCCGAGAACGAGACCGGTAGGGTCGAAGCATTCAGCGACGGCGTATTCGCGATCGCGATCACACTCCTCATCCTCGAGATCCGCGTGCCGCCGTCAGCGACTGATGCCGCGCTGGGTCAGGAGCTCCTGCATATCTGGCCATCGTTCCTCGCGTTCCTCGCGAGCTTCATGGCGATCGGCGTGATGTGGCTGAACCACCATCGCCTGTTCACTCTCATCCAGAAATGCGACGACGGACTGATCGCGTTAAACCTGCTCTTGCTGCTGGGCATCACCTGGATTCCTTTCCCAACTGCGCTGCTCGCGGAGCACCTCCGGGTCGACGGATCCCGCTGGGAACTAATGCTTCATGTCTAGGCGCTTCCACACCGGTCGTAATTCAGCACCTTGACCCCGGTCGTTCCACGCCTGAGATTCCCCAAAGCGAGCACCTTGGATCACAATGCCGGTCGGCCAGTCAGTTTGCCGGCTGCCAGCGCATGGCCTCCTATGGAT
>JACDCM010000243.1 GCA_013817545.1 Gemmatimonadaceae bacterium
AGGTCCGCGCTTTCTCGTCTATGTGGCGGCTCTGGAAATGCACCCTCTCGATACGGAAGACCGCATCGCCGAGCTCAAGGAGGCGCATGGCGTGGGCTACTGCAACATCACGAAATGCTGCACCGCTGTCTGTCCGGAGAACATCACGATTACCGATAACGCCATTATTCCGCTCAAGGAGCGAGTGGTGGACCAGTTTTTTGACCCGATAGCCAAGCTCGTCCGTTTGGTGCGGGGCAAGGGGTAGGCGGAAAGCAGGGACGAGGGGGTAAGGAACAAGGGGCAAGGGACAAGGGACAAGTGGCAAGGGACAGGGGACAGGGGACAAAGGACAATGCATGAGCCAGTCATCAGGCATCAGGTACTACGGGCAGGCGACTAGCAAAAGCACCAGCGGTGCTCGAAGGCTGCAGGTTATTCGTTGATCTGGTCGCTAGTCCGCTGTCGCTTGCCACTTGTCCCCTGACCCTTGTTTCTTACCCCCCACACGACTCGAGCATAAAGGCACCATGACCTTCGAACTGAAACCGATCTCAAAGGCAGGCATTGCCCGCGCCATAGAAAAAGCCGAGAGATATCGCTTCCTCAACCAGGCGTGGGCGGCAGAGAGTATCTGTTTGGATGTCCTGGAGGTGGAGCCAGACAACCAGGCGGCGCTGATTGACCTGCTGCTCGCGTTGACCGACCAGTTCGGCGAAGGACTTTCAGGGGGTGTCGCCCGCGCGCGGGAGGTGCTCCCACGCATCCGTGATGAGTACAAGCGCGCGTATTACGCCGGCATCATCTGCGAGCGTCGTGGAATCGCGCAGCTAACGAGTGGGACACCCGGGGCCGGCTTTGCAGCGTACGACTGGCTTCGCGAAGCGATGCATTGGTATGGAACGGCCGAAGCGATCAGGCCCATCGGAAATGACGACGCAATTCTGCGCTGGAACACCTGCGCACGTGCGCTGGATCGGAATTCCCATCTTGTCAGGGATGAAGAAACGTCTTACGAACCGACGTTGGGGGAGTGACCGGGCACCAAGATCCATCGCGCTGAAACCAACCGGGCACCGAACACCGTGCACCGCACTCGTTGGGCTCCGAACCCGAACCGCCGCGCCTTAAGAAGCTCCCCTCACACCCGTCCCCCCTTCCTCGCGGAACCTCACCCATTCCACCCCCAACTTCCTCATACGCGCCCTGAGCGTATGAGGATTGATTCCTAGAAGAGCCGCCGCGCCGTCGGATCCCTCGATCTGACCATGAGTAATCTCGAGGGCGCTTTCGATATGTTTTGCCATCGCGGCGTCGAGGGGCAGCACCTCGGACGAAGCGAATGCGTCCGCCAGCTGCATCGCGCGCTCAACCACCCGTTCTGGCAGATGCCTTCGCGCCTGTACGCGCTCCATTCGTGAGGGAGCGGCCTGGCCCAGCGCTGAAGCCACGTCGAGCGACCGACCGCCCCCCAGTATCGCAGCGCGTTCGATCACTGCCGCAAGCTCCGGGATATTTCCAGGCCAGGGATACGATACCAGCAGATCGATATCTGCTGCGGACGGCGCAAGTGGTTGCCCAGCCAGTCGTTTCCCAACACGCCAGGCGAAATGAGCCGCAAGCGCTGGGATGTCGGCGAGCCGCTCTCGAAGGGCCGGAAGCCGAATGGTGGATACTCCCAGACGCTGCCACAGATCTTCCCGGAACTCCCCCTCCTCCACCAGCTCAGCAAGGTCCTGATTCGCCGCTGCAATTATCCGAAGGTCGACAGAGATCGTGCGGGTTCCACCGACTCGCTCGAAACTGCCGTCCTTCAGCAAGCGGACAATGCTCTCCTGAGCTCCCTCTGGAAGTGCAGATGCCTCGTCCAGAAAAAGAGTGCCACCATCCGCCCGCTCGAACCAACCCTTCCGAGCGACCCCGCCGCTAACCTGACCGCCACGCTCCTGGCCGAAAAGCTCAGCATCAACGAGCGCCGGGGCCAGTGACGCGCAATTCACCCTGACAACCGGTCCGTTGGCGCGGCGCGACCTGCCGTGGATAGCCCGCGCAATTACCTCCCTCCCAGTCCCTTTCTCGCCATATAACAATACAGGTGAGTCGGTTACAGCAACCTGGTCGACTCGCTCCATTACGTCCCTGAGTCCGCCATCCACTCCGATCACCGCGTCGGCAATCTCCTCGCGATCCAGTCGTAACAGCATCCAGCGGTTGTCAGATTCGAGCACCTCTCGCCGGCGCTCAAGTTCCCGAATGCGTGAATCATTCGCCAGCCCGACACTTATGGGCTCCCGCAGCGACTGAATAAGTGCCTCGTGCCGACCGTCCAACTGTCCCGGTGGCTGGGCAAGTATGAGAAACGCCCCAAGCGGCCGCTCCTCGAAGGACAGCGGACCGGCTATTACGGACCCCTCATTGGCCGGAGAGGCGAGGAGTGCCAACAGCGCGTCCCTGTCACCCAGGGTAGCCCTCCGCACCCGCCCCGCTCGGCACCACGCAAGGAGAGAGTGGATCTGCCCCGCGGAACACTCGGTTCGACCAAGTTCCGAGGGTTCATGACCGGCCAAATTGGCCGTCGCGACCGTCTCCACCAGTAGCCGCTCGGGATCGAAGCGGCGAATAAGAATCTCGGCGGGAGGCAGATGCTCAGATAGCAGAGTGGAGATACGCGCGAGTGATTCGTCGAGCGTCGCATGCCGACAGACTTCTCGCCATACCTCCAGCAATAACTCCATTAACACGCTTCCGGATCGCAGTTCTGAGAAATTCGGCCATAATATATGCTGGCTGTCAAGCGACGGTGATATTTGCAAGACCGGGTTGTGGCCAGCAAATATCACGGCTCCTTAAGTGGATGTACTAGCGTGGGTTACGGGCTTTACCTGCCGAACTAATAAGCAGTGGTCAAGGGGTGGCCCGTACTGAGCAAGGGCACGGTGATGCGTTTCAAGGGCGTTCTCGGCCGCGAGAGGTGAATCGGTTGATCCCTGAGGTAGCGATCCACGCTTGAATTCAAGAATGCCGAGCACCCTACCTGTACAGCTCGCTTAGATGCGGAGTGCTTCCGACTCCTCCGTCGCAGCCGACCAGCGGACAATGCCCGCGTCCAGTGCCAACTTGGCGCGTTCCAGCTCGACTCCCAAATTGGCGGCACGCCTGGAACCATCTGCTGTGGCGTACAGCGCGGGGTCTTCCAGCGTACTAGTCAACTCGAGAACGCGCGCTTCGAGGCGGCCGACTTCCGCCTCCGCCAGTTCCACTCTCTTCCGCGCATCGCGCCGAGCGTCATGGCCCCCCTTTCCCTCATCCACCTTGCGTCGGGTTTTCTTGCGTTCCTGCACCCGTCTGAGCGCCTCCTCTTCCTCGGAAGCAACCGATGCCGCGTGCTCACGCTCCGCGCTGGCCGTCTCCCACTCGGCGAAGCTTCCGTCGAAGATGGTTATCCGGCGATCATGCAGTATCCAGATTCGAGTCGCGAGAGCCCGCAACAACGCGCGGTCGTGGCTTACCAATATCGTTGTCCCCCCGTACCGCTCAACGGCGTCTTCGAGCGCTTCCACAGACTCGACGTCCAAGTGATTGGTTGGCTCATCGAGAAGAAGGAGATTGGCCCGTGAAAGCATGATCATGGCGAGCGCCACCCTGGCGCGCTCCCCGCCGGACAGATTCGCCGCAGTTCGCATCACCGAATCACCCGAGAAGCCGAAGCGGGCCAAGTGACTCTGGATCGCTCCCCGACCCCACATCGGCCGCAAGTCGTTGATTATGTCGTACAGCGTCCTGTCGGTGGGGACTTGCGCGAGATCCTGCCGGTAATAAGCTGCCGTGATCGACCCACCCAGCCTCAAAGCGCCCGAATCCACTGGCCGGTCGCCAACGAGCGCGCGCAGGAGTGTCGATTTCCCGGCTCCATTCGGCCCCAACAATCCCACTACATCTCCGCGTGCCGCACGTGCTGAAAAGTTCTCAATAAGCACTCGGGCACCGATGCAGAGCTTCACGTTTTCCGCTACTACGACCTGGTCACCTCCGCGCTCGCCGGCCTCGAGCCGCAACGCCATTGCATCCTCACCGGATGGAGGAGGGCTGAGCCGCGGCAACCTTTCCAGGCGCTTGCGGCGTCCCTTCGCCTGTTTGGAGTTCTGCCCGGCGATGTTGCGGCGAATGTAGTCCTCCTCCTTGGCCACTGTCCGGCGCTGCTGGCCAAGAGCGCGCTGGAGGGCCAGCCGGCGCTCGGCACGTTGCGTGATAAAATCGGAGTAGGATCCTGAATAGGGGATCGCAGTGTCGCCCTCGAGGT
The DNA here is from genome assembly GCA_013817545.1 of Gemmatimonadaceae bacterium. GTDB lineage: Bacteria > Gemmatimonadota > Gemmatimonadetes > Gemmatimonadales > Gemmatimonadaceae > JACMME01. Next base: position 4,280 of record JACDCM010000243.1, read on the forward strand.
GCAGGATATGATCGACTGTCGCTTCCAGAAAGGCGCGATCGTGACTTATCAGCAACACTGTCTCGTCAGTGGCGCAAAGATGCTGCTCCAGCCACTGGGCGGTATCAAGATCGAGGTGGTTGGTGGGCTCATCCAATAGAAGAACGTCGGCTGGCGCCACGAGTTGGCGAGCCAGGCCAACGCGTCCGCGCTCACCCCCACTCAAGGCAGATACCGAGCGAGTTCGCGCATCAACGGGGTCGAACCCCAGACCGTGAAGGACGGCGTCCACCCGCGGGGCGAACGTGTAACCGCCTTCGCGCTCGAAGCGCTCCAGATCCCGATCATAGCGAGCCAGCATCTGCGGTGTCGAGGCCTCACCCATTTCGCCGAGTTTGGTGGCCTGAGCGGCGAGTGAGATCTCGAGCGCGAGAAGGTCGGCGAACTGACCGGCCGCCGCCGTCCAGACGGTGGTAGCTCCTTCAAACTCCCGGTGCTGCTCGAGCAGGGAGATGCGGAGCGCCGGATCTCTCGCGATCGCGCCACGAGTCGGTTGAAGGCTGCCGGTTATAAGATTAAAAAGCGTGGTCTTGCCGCTTCCATTGCGTCCGACGATTCCCCAGCGTTCACCCTTGCCCACCGTGAAGGTCACATTTTGGAGGAGAGTGGTGGCGCCGAACTCGACAGCGACACTGGAGAGGGAGATTTGGGTCATTAAGTCGGTGAAGGTCGGGAGCGGCAAGGTGCGGGACGCGCTCAAGATGCTCGATTCTATGGTACAGCTATATGGTTAAGAGCGGCGGACTGCGGAGCGGCGGACTGCGAAGCGAAACGAACGAACTACAGTAGCGTTGAGACGATGCGGCCCGGGTTTCGTTGTCTTCCGCCACTACTGTCGTCCGAGCGAGCGGCGTCCGTTCCCCGCGTCCGTGTCGCGATTTCCACCTGAAGCTTCGCGCGGCAATAACAGTCGGAAGGTAGTGCCGGTGCCCACCTGGGACTCGACGTCCAGCCGGCCTCCCAGCACCTCTGCGAGTCGTCGCGAGATAGGCAGGCCAAGCCCTGTGCCGCCGAGCTTGACGGTTTGCATCTGAACGAATTCTTCAAAAATCCGATGCAGCTCTTTCTCTGGAATGCCGCCGCCCTGATCGATCACTGACACGGCGACCCCATCTCCCTCCGCCTTCGTACAGTGAACGGTGATCGGCTTTCCCGAACCAAACTTGGTCGCATTGGAAAGCAGGTTCAACACGATCTGGCGAACTCGGCGAGGATCCGTGTGAACCCCGCTCCCGCAATCCTCGCACACCAGCCTGACCTCCGATCCGGAAGCCTCCGCCATTGGTCGAATCGTCGTGAACAGGTCCTCCATTAGAGCTGGAATGTGCACGAGCTCGATCTGGATGTCGATTTTTCCCACCTCGATCTTGCTGAGATCCAAAACGTCGTTCACCAGCTCGAGCAAGTGCTTGGCCGCCTTCTGGCTGCGTTCGATGCCGGTCGTCTGCTTCGTCTCCAGCGGTCCGTAGATACCCTCGAGGAGGAGCTGGTTGTATCCGATAACCGCATTCAGGGGGGTTCGGAGCTCGTGGCTCATGGCGGCGTAGAAGCGGGCGCGTACCGCCTCGCTTCGCTCCGCTGCCTTGCGAGCAAGCACCTCGGAACGCGTAAGCACATACAATATGAAGCTTATTACTAGTCCAAAGAGCGCCATTGCGGGGGCGAGCATGCGCCTGATCCAGTCGTCGGCGAGCGACACAAAACCAAGCGTCCACATGCGGCCACCGATGATCAGTGCGGACGTACCGGACTGATCGGTGGTATCTCGGGGGCTCGATACGTGAAGTTTCGAGTCGTACAGGAGGTCCTCCGGGGCCGCACGCGCACCGTCGTATACTCGGAAGGCGACATCGGGTCGACGCTCCGATCCGAAAATTCCGGCGAACACGTCATCGGTGCGAAACGGGCTGAAAACGAACCCTTCCAAAGCAGCTCGCCGCTCCGAGACACCGGTCGGTACACGGCCGTTGAGATACACGGGAAAATACATGACGAATCCTGTCTGCCGGTATCCGTCCGGATCCTGCACCAGAATGACCTTGCCGGAAACGGAGGGCAGCCCCGAGTCCCTCGCGCGCTCCATCGCCCTCCGGAGCGTGGGCTCTG
>JACDCM010000244.1 GCA_013817545.1 Gemmatimonadaceae bacterium
GCGAACTCAGGCCCCAGGGGAGCAGCCAGTTCCTGGCCAAGAAAATTGGTCGCGGAGTGAAAGGAATAGCCGGATTTCATCGCGCTTACCAACATGTCTATCGCGTCGGGAAGCTGCTCCTCGAACTCTGTAACGCGGCTCTTTTGGCGAAGCCGGAGCCAGAAGTACGGAAATGCCCCGCCGATAGTGCCTCCGACGACCATGCCGGCAGGACCAAGACGGTTTCCCAGCATCATGCCAGCCACCGCGCCAACCGCCGTCATCAGCAGAAATGCGCCGGGATTGAGCGAAGAGCCGGCCCGCCGGAGCTGACGATTGATTTCCTCCGTCCACTCACGCCCGCTCAGAACCCGGTTGAGAAATGGAAGATCGCTCGCCATCTCTTCATCCCTCAGGAGGGTCAGAGCGCTGATACCACCCCCTCCTTCCGCGGCCAGCCTTGCTCGTGTTGCCGTTACGACCGTCAGGCGCCTGCGGTTGACGAAAACATACAGCCCTACGAGCAGAGCGAGAACGCTGACAAAAACAGCAGCAAGGACGAGAAGCTCCATTACCAGGCCCCGCCAAACATGTGCACAGGCAACTCCACTCCGGCCACCGCCAGACGTTCGGCAAACCGGGGGCGAATTCCCGTTGGCTCGAAGTGACCGATTACCGTCCCTTCCGGCGTGATGCCACGGCGGCGGAAGTGATATATCTCCTGGGTCGTGATTATCTCTCCCTCCATACCCATCACCTCGACAATGCTCGTCACACGCCGGGTGCCATCGGCGAGCCGCGAAATCTGTATGATTACGTCGAGCGCCGAGGAGATTTGTTCACGCATTGCCCGGTCGGGGAGGTTTGTGCCCGCCATGAGAATCATCGTTTCGAGCCGGGAGAGCGCGTCCCGGGGAGTGTTTGCGTGCACGGTAGTTAGCGAACCCTCATGGCCGGTGTTCATCGCCTGAAGCATGTCAAGCGCTTCCGAGGAACGCACCTCGCCTATCACGATCCGGTCCGGACGCATGCGAAGGGCGTTCTTCACGAGGTCGCGTGCCAGCACTTCGCCACTTCCTTCGGCGTTGGGGGGCCGCGTTTCCAGTCTGACTACATGCTCCTGCTGCATCTGGAGCTCAGCCGCGTCCTCGATTGTGATGATGCGTTCGGTCGCGGGAATGAATGAGCTCAGAGCGTTAAGCAGCGTGGTCTTTCCGGCGCCCGTTCCTCCCGAGATCATGATGTTGAGCCGGGCGTGCACGCAAGCGGCAAGTAGCTGCAACATCTCATCTGTAAGAGTTCCGTTACGCGTGAGATGGTGCACCCGGAGATCGGTCTTGAACCGCCGGATGGAGAGAATCGGGCCATCCAGCGCAAGCGGTGGGATGATGGCATTCACGCGCGACCCGTCCGGTAGCCGCGCATCGACCATTGGCGAGGCTTCGTCCACTCGGCGCCCCACTCGGCTCACTATACGGTCGATGACCGCCAGCAGGTGCGCATCGTTGCGGAACGAAGCGTTAACCCGAACCAGGCGCCCACCGCGTTCCACGTATATTTCCCGGGCGCCGTTCACGAGAATGTCGCTGATCGTGGGATCGCGAAAAAGCGGCTCGATCGGCCCCAGTCCCGTGATCTCGTAGACGATCTGCTCGACAATCTCCTCGCGCTCTCGCTGGCTGAGCGGCGTAACTTCGCCCCTCAGGAAATCCAGTACGGCGTGCCGAATCTGCGCCGTCAGCTCAACTTCGCTCTTGATCTGTTCGAGCGCATCGAGATCAAGCCGCTCAATCAACCTTCTATGAAGGTCGACCTTGAGCTGATCGACGGGGCTGAGTATCGCGTCGGCACCCCGCTGGCCCACGTACATCTGGGATGAATGAGCCGGTACTACGGCCGGCGCGAGGCGCGATTCTGCGTTGGGCGGCTCCGGCGGAGCCGCGGCTTCCGACCCGTTTCCGTTGCCGGGCCGTCGCCCTGTTAACCGATCACGCAGTGCCATAAACCTTACCCCCTACTCTTGATGCCGAACAACCGGCCTAGCCGCTGGGCGCCAGTGCCGCGCGCGCCGTTTTCGCCGGTACTGCGTCCGCCCGAGCCGCCACCCAGCTTTGCGGCAAGCTGCTTGTAGCTCGCCGCAAGCTTTGAATCCGTTTCATGCTCCGCTATCGGCACGCCCTTCGCCATAGCTGAAGCGGCCGCCCTGTAGTCGTTGGGAATCTTCCAGAAAATCTCGTGCTTCAACACCTCGCCCGCGTCAGCCAAAGAAAGAACTTCACCAGACTGATACCGGTTGACCACAACGCACATTTTTTCGTCCGGATAGCCTAACCGTCCACAGAGAGCCAGCGATCTCTTTGTGCTGCGGAGCGCCGGGACCGTCAGCTCGGTTATCAGCAGGATCCGGTCAGCTGCGTCGAGTGCGGTGAGCGTCCGCTCACTCAGATGGTGCTCACAATCCAACACCGTGAACGCAAAATCGTGCCGAAAATGCTCAAGAATATTACCAATGACATTCCCGTCCAGCTTGTTGTCGTACTCGGGGTCGTCCGGACCAGGCAGCGCCCAAACTCCGCGGGAAGTCGCCGTCAGAAGCGAGCGCAAAAGATCAGTATCAAGCCTGTCCAGCTTGGTTACCAGATCCCCCATGTCGTACGCTGGCTTCAAATTCAACAAAACGCGAACGTCCCCTCCCGCCACGACGAGGTCAGCGAGCGCCACCCTCGCTGTTGGATGATTCCTGGCGAATCCGTCTGACAGATTCACCGCTATCGTCGTGCAGCCGACCCCTCCCTTGCCGCTGTAAATGGCAAAGACTTTTCCGCGCTGTGCTTCTGACTGCATGCGGCGCATAAGCCGGTCTACGGCAGCCGCAAATTCTTCCCGGTCGGGAGGAAAGAGAACAAATTCATGCACTCCCGATCGCATGGCGCGAAGTATGAGATCGGGATCCGCGACTGGCGCCGTGCCGATAATGAAAGTCGCTTGCCCTTTCCTAACCTCTCGGTCCAGCGACGCCATTTGCACAACGTCCATCTCCTGCAACGGCACTATCAACAGGTCATAGTGGTCCACGCGCAAGAGGCCGAGCGCCTCGAAAAGTGTGGCGGCTCGCTCAGGATCCGAGAACCCGAACCGTTGCAACACAGTTCGCACATTCTCTTCCGGGCCAGCCGCCCCTCCGACAACCAGGACACGCTGTTCCATCTAGTTCCCCTAAGTCCGGCGCCGGGTCACGGACGCCGCGGCCTGGCTGCCGGAGGCAGGCGCTTTTGAATGGCCTCACGCGCCGGTAGAGCCGTGTCCGGAAGTACGGGGAGGACATCCTGGCGCCGTGGTCGTAGCGGATCGAAGACCGACGGCGTTACTACCACCAGCAATTCGCTTTCGCTTCTTTGATATCGAGTACTTGAGAAGAGTTGACCCAGGATGGGGATGTCCATAAGCCCCGGGATTCCTGTCTTCACTCGCTCCTGATCCTCGTTGAACATACCGGAAATTATAAGGCTTTCGTTTCTGCGCACATCGACCGTAGTCTGAATTCTGCGTGTCCGGAATGCCGGAATTCGGAAGCCTGAAATGATTATGGCATTCCCAAAATCGAGGCTCGATACTTCGGGCTCGATACTTAGCTTTACCAGGCTGTCATTGATGATCTCGCCTGTGAACCTGAGTCGTACGCCAAACTCCCGGTACTGAACTGAAATGGCGGAATTGCCTGTGTTGCCGGCGCCTCCTCCCTGAGCTATCGGGATCGGCAGCTCACCACCAGCCAGGAAGGTGGCCGGCTCCCGATTGGCCGCCATCAGCTTCGGTTCCGCCAGTGTGCGCGCTCTTCCTTTGGATTCCTGGAGCGATATAAAGGCAAGGAGCCGGTCGGTATCGAAATCCGTGAGAATGGACAGAAACTGCGAACCTCCCACGGGGGTAACCGGGCTGCTGCGCGGCACGCTCGTCTGACCGCTCAGGCCACTGCTTCCCACTGCGATATCGGCGTCACGATACAGCGCCGAGACACCTATCTCGCGCAATGCGTCACGCCGGATTTCCGCGAATTTGATCGCGACGAGGATCTGCTGGCGCTCGGACGGCGACCGAACCTGGATGCGATAATGTTGTCGCACGCCGGAGGTTAGGTATATGATAGCGTCCGTCTCACCCGGCGCCTTGGCATTGACTACCAGTTCACGGTCGGAGATTACAACGACATCGGCGATTGCGGCCTCGGTAACCGATACCTTGGATATGGCCGCCGGAAAAGTTATTGGGTAAGAGCGGCCAGTCATCACCGCCAGAGGTGTAACCGATGTCTCCTGCGCTTGAGAGGCTCGGACGCACAGCCCGATAGAAAGAAAGCTTGCCGCGGCCACGATGAGTTCCCGCACCCTCGCTGTCGCCATTAAGATCTCCACCTCATTGAATAGTGACTTGAGCCGACCCGCAAGCATCACGGCTTGGGTGGAGTGCTGTCGTTCTTTTCCACCTTTTGCTGCGAGTCCTTTCCGCCCCTGATGACGTGAACGATGCTGGAATCTGGCTCCCTGGGCTTGATGACAATTGGAGTCGCCACCAACGCCGGGATGGGCGCAGGCACTGGTTCCTGCCGAGGAGGGGTGCGGCGAGGCGCGGGAGCTTTCGCAACTGGCGGCAGCACTACCTGTCCCTCGCGAAGTTGCTTCAGAACGTCGGAAGAGGTGGCCCCCTTGGTTGTGATGTTCTCAGGATCACCATAGCCGCGCAATACGAGCTGAATGCTCCCCTGGTTCATAGCTATCGAGAGCCGCTCTGCTTCATCCGGTGTAACCTCTAGAGTAGCTGTAGTCGCCGAGTTGATGGATCCATCTTCCGAGCGCTGGACCTGCGTACCCACCGAGAGCACGCGCATGTTGTCCATGAAAAGCTTGGCTACGCGCTGCCCACCTGAATTCGCGTCCCCAATCGTCACCATTACATCCACCCTGCTATTCGGCTGGACGAGGTTACTGATGCCGACAACGTCGTTGATGCGAACTGCCATGGCGCGCTTTCCGGGGGTGATCTTGACCTCAAGGCCGGCACCTGTACCGACTGGAGCGAGCCTTCCCGGAACGATCGCCTCTCCCTTGAAGATCGTGACGCGCGCAACTCGGCCCGCGACGGAATCCACCGAGCCGAAGTAGCCAGCGGGGACCGCCTGCACTGGCCACAGGTTCGTGCCAACAGCTGATCGCTCGATGCCTTGACCCTCGGGAATGTCGCGCGATGCCACCACCACCGCGACAGTGGCGACGCGACTGCTCTCCTTGGTGGCTTGCAGCATCCGGTAGACGCCGAAGGTAGCCGCGATTGCCACGAGGACCGCCCCTACGAAAACGAAAGTATATCGTCGCTCCGCCATGTGCTGCTCGCCTAAGTAGTCTGTGAATCAAGCTGAGAAGAAAGGCCGACCCATTCGATGCTGCGGTATCCAACGACGATGATATTGCCGCACTCCGCCTCGATTTGCAGTGCGAAAGCTCACTTTCGCTGCCTGAGATCGTAATATACGGCCAGTCGTTTCGTTATGGGCCTCGCTCGTACCGGAATGTGGCGCTGCGAGTCATCGGGAACCTCCAATCCAGTGGTGTGAGCGGCTCGTAGGGGTAGTCGATCCGCACCGTGATAGGCCCAGTGACCGCGATACCAACATCCGGAGTTACAAAGACTTGGGAGGTGTCCAACGGAGCGCCGAGCGGTTGGAAATTAAGGGCCACCCGTGCCCTGATATTAGTTATACACGATGCCAGCATCAGTGGCTGTCCCGTCCCGGGCTGTAGCGGAAGCGGACAAACTGCACCCATCCTCGCGCCTTCGCGGGCGGCTGAGGCCGCGTTGTTGATCGTGTAGAAGGCACGACCGATCTCAATGATACCCCACATGATCAGTAGAAGAACGGGTAATACGAGAGCGAACTCGACCACCGCGGCACCATCCTCGTCCGCCCTGAAAGCTGAATATCTCATAACACCTGTACGCTCTGCGAGTGCTGGTGACTAAATCGAAATCTTGTTGCACCCACGCCGACCTACCCTGTTCCCGAAAACGGAAGATACGCTCAAGCGGCCAGTAGACGCGACAGAGCGCAAAATTCAAAAGCTGTCGATTCAAATACTACTTGGAACCTCTGTCTGACTAGAACATGGCACGAGGAAACCAAGCCGCAATCAAGGCGCCGGCAGCGAGCGCGATGGCATATGGAAGTGCCTTTGGCGAGAAGGTGTCGCGATCTCGTTCAATCGCGCCTTTGGGATCGACTCGCAGGGCGGAGAGTGACAGCACGGTGCCCTGTACGCCACGGTATCGCAGAAGCCATACAAGCGAGAGCAATCCACCAATAATACCCGCCCACACCGCCGCTTCCAATGCGCCTATGGGGCCAAGCCATGCCCCGCTCGCCGCAAAAAGCTTTACATCCCCCGCG
>JACDCM010000245.1 GCA_013817545.1 Gemmatimonadaceae bacterium
GTGCTCGGTTAACCGCCTCCCGCCAACCGCCTCCCGTGCCCGACGCCCCACCGGCTATTTCGGGCCGCCGTTGCCTACCGTCGTCTCACGGTCCCACCACCACGGCCGCGCAAGCTCTCTCTGACGGGGCCACATCTCGGCCATGGTGCCGGCGTCATACAGGCGCCCGTTTTTCATGACGTAGCGTACGGTGTTGGTGTTCTTGATGTCTGTGAGGGGGTTCGAGTCGAGCACCTGCAAGTCGGCGAGCTTCCCGCCTTCGAGCGAGCCGATTTCCTTGGCCAAGCCAATCGCTTCGGCCCCGAAGATGGTTCCCACGCGGAGCACGTCGAGGGGCTTCATCCCGCCGCTGGCTATGGACCATAGCTCCCAGTGCACGCCCAGTCCCTGGAGCTGGCCGTGGCCGCCGAGTCCGACGCGACCGCCAGCTTCCACGATCTTCTTTGCCTGTTCGGCGAGGAGCGCGAAGGAGTACTGGCTCTCGTGCCACCAGCCCGGGCGGCGATACGCGCGCCGAACGAGCTCTGTCTGAGGTGTGAAGCGGCGCAACTTCTCATCCTTGAGAATGTCGTGGCGCTGGTACCAGTAATTCTCGGCCCATGGCCCGCCGTACTGCACCAGCAGCGTGGGAGTGTAGGTGATGCCGCTCTGCGCGAGAAGTTGAACGGCGTCCTTGTACAGCGGTGCGATCGGATAGGAATGCTCGCTCCCCGCGTATCCGTCGATCGCTTCGGTGAGGTTCTTCTTGAAATCCAGTCCGCCCTCGAGCGTCGGCGTGAGCCCGAGCTCCTTGGATGCCATGATCACCCACTGCCGCACCTTTCTGTCACCCACCATGTACTGCTTGATTGTGTGAATGTTGTAGAAGTCGGTGTACCGGTGCAGCACGTCGCGCGCGTCATCCAGGCTCTTTATGTCATCGCTCCAGAAGACTCCAGGCCCCGTGGAGAAGACGCGCGGGCCAATCATGTCGCCTGTTTCGACAAGGTCGCCATAAGAGAGCACGTCCGTCGTCGCGGTCTGCGGATCGCGCGTCGTCGTTACGCCGTACGCCATGTTCGCCAGGTACTCCCACACTTGCGTGCGATGGATTCCGAATGGCGGCCACATGTGCGCGTGGATGTCTATCCAGCCAGGTAGAATTGTCTTGCCCGCCATGTCGATCTCGCGGGCGCCGGCGGGAATAGTCACCGAACCCCGCGCACCCACGGCCGCTATGCGATTGTCTGTGACAACGACATCGCCATTCTCGATTACCTCGTCACCCTTCATCGTTATTATGCGCGCGCCACGGAGTACGACGGTCCCCTTGGGACGGTCGCGCTGCACGCTTATCAGGACGTCGATTCGGTCGGGTTCGTACGCTGGTTTGGATTTCTTTGCCGTGTCGGCCTGTACGACCTTGGCGGAATCCTTCCCCGCAAGAGCGACGTTCTCCGTGGGCTTCTTGCCCGCTTTCGCGGTGTCCGTCTGAGCGCTGTCACGCGCGGCCACCCGCGTGCGAGCCGAATCAGCACCAGTCTTCGCGCCCCCGGCTTCCTTGAGCGAGTCAGCTCGCGTGGTCGAATCGCGAATCATGGAATCGGCGCGAGCGAGATCGTATGTGAAATACGAATGGCCGATGGAGTAATGCACCCGACTTCCCTGCCGCACCCATCCGGAGAAATCACCGCCAATGCGAGTGAGACGGCGAACGGGGACGGATGCGGCTGACGGATTCGCGACAGATACCGTCGGCGCCTGGCCGCCGATCTGTGGAATGGAGACTATATAGATGTGATTGCCCGTCTCGACGAGTGCCCGATCACCATCGGGAGAGATCAGCACCTCGTCTGCGGGCGTCGGGAACGGATTCTGCGCGCGCGCCTCGACGTAGCCAGTCACCTTGAGAATCGGCTTCCGGTCGGTTCCGTCGAAGCGCATGGAGACCAGACCATCGCGGAAGTTGTAGATGTAAATGCGCTCGTTGTCTCGTGCGAAGTGCGGATACCCGTAAGCGGTCAGTGGCGTGATCGTCTTCACATCTCCGCCCGTGGCGGGAAGCCACACCAGCTCGACGCCGGCTGCTGCTGGATCGCCGCCGGCGAATTCGTCGTGCTCCACTCGGCGCTGCCTCGGTCCCCGCGCCACGACCAGGCGCGTGCCGTCCGGCGTGTAGTTGAGCTTCTCGTAAAACGCGCTCTGCCGAGTGAGACGCTCCGGTTGCCCGCTCGCCCGCCCACGCGAGTTGCCGCCGCACACGGGCGACTGACAGCGTGCCCGGTATACGTCTCCACCTTCTTCAGCCCACGTCACGTACGCCACGTACTGCCCGTCCGGCGACCAGACCGGGGAATGCTCACCGGTGAGACGATCCGAGTTGGTCAGCCGCCGGGGCGTGCCCTTGGGAAGCTCCATCACCCAGATCTTGTCGAGCGCCGTGAAGGCAAGACGCTTCCCATCCGGAGACGGACGCGCGCCCCGGATCTGCGACACGGTTAGAGTGGAATCATTGAGCTTGTACTCCGACGTGACGAGCGGTCCGAGCCCCTGATCGACGTCGGCTGTGAACGGAATCGCGCTCGCACGGCCGGACGGAATATCGAGGCGCCAGATTTTCCCGCCGTACGACGTGATCAGCGCCCTGGAGTCCGGCGTGAACGCCGAGCCAGGCATGAGGTCACGCGTGAAGCGCGACTCCTGATCGTCGCGCTGCACGTTGCGCGCGAGCCAGCTTTCCTCACCGCTGGGAATGTCCCGCAGGCGGAGTGAAGTCGCGCTATCCGCGCGCGTGGCGTACACGAGATACCGTCCGTCGGGGCTGACGATTGGCCGCATCGCGCCGCCAAGGGTGTTAGTCCGCGCGAACGTCTGGCCGGTTTCCCGGTCGTACACGGAAATCTGCCAGCCGAAGTTCGTCTGGTTATAGCCGCCGCTGCCCTGCCTTGTGGAGGCATACACGAAGCGGGAATCCTTGCCGAACGCCGCGCCCACGTAGTTGTTCGGCGTGGGGGCGGTCAAGGGATTGGGCGGACCGGACGGAGCCGATGCGGTGTTGGTCATCTTCACACCCGAGCCTCCGTCCTTGTGGTACAGATACAGCTCGTACACGGGCGCCCATTGCGCGGCATTGCGTGAGACCGCGATGTACTTGCCGTCCGGCGTCCATTCCGGAGACACGAACTGGGTCTTCTCCATCTTGGTGATACCGCGAGCATTCTTCCCATCGCTGTCCATCACCCAGACGTTCTCGGAGCCGTTCCGATCGCTCACGAAAACGATGTGCTTGCCGTCAGGCGAATACCGGGGCTGTGCGTCGAAGGCCATGCCGTCTGTTATTCGCATCGCTTTACCTCCGGCGATCGGCAGTGTGTACAGGTCTCCCAGCATCTCGAAGACAATGGTGCGGGCATCGGGTGAGACATCGAGCGATAACCACGTCCCTTCGTCAGTCGTGAACTTGACGGTTCGAGCGGATTTGAGTGGTAGATCCTTCTTGGCGGCTGGCTTGGCGGCCGTGTCGGCGCGGGTACTGTCCTGCGCGGCAATCCTGTCAGAAAAGCTGACGAGCACCGTGAAGATTGCGGCTGCGCGGACAATGGCAGTACGCACTTCGTGAAAAATGGGGTCAAGCATGGTTAGCACCGAGTTGTGGAAGGCGTACTGGAGTGCGGATTGCGGATTGCGGATTGCGGATTGCGGATTGCGGATTGCGGACGATAGACGCAAGAGACATTCGATGTGGAGCTAGTCAAAGTTTCAATTATTGCGATGTGGCAGGAGCGCGGCGTCTGGTGCTGTCGGCTCTCTTGATGGAGTCCACGGTTGCACGAAAGGCGGGAAGCGCGGCCTGGCCCGCAGGCGTTTCCACCAGATTGAGCGTGTCGAGAGGATCGCTGTCCGCATCGTACAACTCTTCCTTCCCCGCATGGATAACGTAGTGCTTTCCGTCCGCAATTATCGAAACGAGTTTGGCCACGTCCACATTCTCACTCATTGCCAGAATCGGCGAGCCGGCTTGTCGCTCAGAAGGCTGCGCGGAGCCAGCCGCCTTGATGTGTCCCGCCAATGACACGCCCAGCATCCTGCCCCGGTTTTGGACGCCTACCATGTCGAGTATGGTCGCGGGGAGATCACGAAGGCTAACCGGGTCCGTTACTACGGTTGCGGTTGGAAAACGAGAGGAATGCCAAAAGACGAGCGGCACCTGGAGCAATTGCCGATACAGGCTGTTCCCGTGCGAGAAGCGATTGTGATCTCCCCAATGCTCGCCATGATCGGAGGTCACGATTACAAGGGTATTCTCGAGCAGCCCGCGTCGCTGCATCTCCTTCATGAGAAGGTCAATCTGTTGGTCCATGTAGGCGATCGCACCATCATAGCTCGACATGCGTTCGCGCGTCGTAGCGGCACCTTCACCGAACTCGAGATCGCTGCTGATACGTGTGCGCGGATTACGCGGTCCAAAGAGTGTATCGAACGGAGCTGGCGGAAAGAGCGGTCCATGGGCATCGAACAGGTTGACGAACACGAAGAATGGGCGCCCATCTACTTTTTCCAGCCAGCTCAGGACGCTCTTCGTGATGTCTGCCGTTGGTCTCCGACTGAATCCGCTGCGAGCTCCAATAAGACGCTTTACGCGCTCGGAATCGGTGAGTCGCCGGCCGATCACCGAGCTCGCGAGAAATGTGCGCGGCGTGACCGTATAGTCCTCGTAGTGGACGAACCCTCTGTTGAAGCCGTACTCCCACGAGGTGAACGCCAGGTTTCCCACAAATCCACCCGTCGCGTAGCCATTGCTGGATAGCACTTCGGCGAGTGTGGGACTTTCCTTCGACAGGCGATGCTTCCATCCTACGTCCCTGAGAGACGCCATCCGCATTTCATTCGGGTAACGCCCCGTGAACATTGTGGCATGCGATGGAAACGTCCATGGCGCGGTGACGAAGGCGCGGTCGAAACGCACCCCTCGCTCTGCCCACCTTTCCAGATTGGGCGTCGTTGGCTTTTCGTATCCGTACAGACTGAAATTGAACGAGCGAACTGTGTCGAGAACCAGCAACACTATACTGGTTGGACCACTGGAAGCTTGAGAGGGTTGCGGAAGCGAGGCGATGCGCCAGCGCTCCCAGCCCCAGCGGCCACCGATAACACCAACCAGGGCGAGCGCCATTGCGACGATGGGCCACGCGACGGTCTGCCTGACTCGCCTGTCGATCGCTCCAAAGCGCGACGCCGCCATACGCCCAGCCTGGACCGCTGCACCCAGCGCGAGAATGGTCGACGCCTTTTTGTGGAGATTCGGGAAGAGCCAGACAAGTCCCGCGAATAGCACAAAGCCGAGCACAGTTACGACAATCTGTGGAGACACCCGCTGAGGCCACCGCCTGGAGGCCAGAGACAGGACGGCTGCCGCGGACCCGAACCAGATCAAATTCGAGATTGGTATCATCCAGAGCGCGTCGAGTCCCGCACGGAACATGCGCCCGAACCAGAGATACCCGGCAGCGCGAAACACCAGCTCCAGAACGGCAGCGACGACAGCAAGCCAGACGGCCAGCGCTAGCGGAAATGTCGCGGGCATCGTTTTCTGAACGTGAGTGGCAGCCGGTCCTGGATTATCGTGCATGCAACGGAGTTGGAAAGAGGAGTCGAGCTGGTTAGCACCACGCGCTCGGCGAGTTGCCTGGCGAACATAAGAGGCCGCCAATGTGCCCGCCAGTTAGCGTCTACCAGGAAGCAGAACTTCGATTCCTGCGGCGGGAGGCATCCCTGACCCACCTTCATTACTTTTGCCAGCATGGCAACGAGGCTTGACGCTATCAAGGTTGCGCCGGCGGGCGCCGCGATTCTGAGCATTGTCACGCTCGCGCATTTCGTTAACGACTCATTCACCGCCATGCTCACCCCCGTTCTGCCCGAAATCCAGGCGACGTACGGGATAAGCATCGCGCGCACCGCGGTGCTGGTAGCGATCCTGGCATTCGTGGGCTCCATGCTCCAGCCATTCACGGGCCTCATCGGGGACCGGTTTGGGCGCCGACTGCTCGCTGCACTCGGCCCGGTGCTCGCCGCGGTGGGCATGACCCTCATGGGCTACGCACCCAACTTCGCGTCGCTGGGCTTGCTGATTGCCTTCGCGGGGATCGGCAGCGCGATCTTTCATCCCTCCGGGGCGGCGTACGTCGCGATGGGCTCCCGAGCGCACCAGCGAGGGCTCTTTGCGGCACTGTTTTCAGGTGGGGGAACGGTGGGATTGGCCGCCGGTCCTCTTGCAGCCACGGCCCTAGGCCTGGACGCTCTTCCATATCTCATGCCGATCGGTTTTGCCGTCGGCTTGGCCTCTTACATGATCACGCCTGACAGCGTCGCTACCGGCCCAACTCGGCGCCCCGCCGAGTATCTGGAGTTATGGCGAGGCCCCATCCGCACACTGTGG
>JACDCM010000246.1 GCA_013817545.1 Gemmatimonadaceae bacterium
GGCGATGTTCTGTTCGAGTTGGCGGCATCGCAGCAACCTCACCTTCGGCACCAGACATTGTTCATCAGTGGCGATGCCAGTCCCAAGGCACTGGAGCTTATCGATGCGTGCGACTGTCCTTTTCTGATCAAGCCGTTCGACCTGCATGAGCTGATAAATCAGGTAAGGCGGCTGTTGCCCCGCGCAACGGATGCTTCGGCGTAGACTTTGGGAGTGGGGGATAGGGGTTGGGGAGTGCCGCTTGCGGACTGGAGTGTATCGGGTAGTTGGTACCAGCAGTCACAGGCGCCAGCTCGACAGTACATCGATCGCGCGCTGCAAAGAGGCTAGCTGGTCGGGATGCTTGGCGGTTGCAAGGAGAGAGCGGTACGTAGTTATCGCGAGATCCAGGGCATTGGAGTCATGTTCCGCACCAGCAAGGCTGGCGGCGTTGTCGGCGAGGTTTGCCAGGGCCAGGTCGTCCTCGGGGAAGCGATCGCTGACCTGCTTCCAGCGCGCCACCCGCGCTCTCGGATCGGACTCGGTGAGCGCCCAGAGATGCCAGGCACCGCGGTTCGAAGGGTCAGAAGCAATCGCACGATTGGCAAGATCGCCAACTACGTCGGGACCGCGTCCGGCGAGCCAGTATGCATTTGCCAGGATGACGAGAGCGCGAGCGTCGTTGGGTTTAGCTGCCACGATGTACTCGTAAACCGGACCGGCAACTTCCGGAACGTCGAGGAATGGTTCGACGGAGGCCGCTAACACGGCTGGGGGAGTGGCCGCGGCAAGGTTGCCAATGCGTTCCAGAAGAAGGACAAGGTTGGAATCCGCCTGGTATTCGCGAACTGCGGCTCCGAGATCAGCGGCGTGATTTGAGTATGCATTCTTCATCGTCTACCGCCACGAGTTCGGTGTTCGGTGTTCGGTGCCAGGTTGGCACGGCGCGGTCCTCGGTGCTCGGTTGTCACAGCACCGTGTCCGGTTGGCGGGGGGTGTCCCTCGTCCTTGACTGCCGTAACACGGTAACACCCTCAGTCGTCCTACGCAGTACACAGTACGCATTACGCAGTCAGACTCGTGACAAAAGAGGATTTGGATGGTAGATTCCCGGAACGATGAATCTGCTGGTGACTGCGAAGAGCGAATTGCGAAATTTCAGCAGCTGGCTGCTCGCCTTCAGCACGACATAAACAGTCCACTAACAGCGCTTCTAGCCGAAGCACAGATGCTTGCGCTGGATGAGCGGCTTCCCGAAGTTCACTCCGCGGACGTTGAGCAGATTGTCGAGCTAGCCCGGCGGGTGGCGGCGGTGGTCCGCGAACTGGACTCCTTGCGCGGCGAAGTTGCACCGGCGTAACGTTTCGGCACAATTTTCGCCCGATGAATTGCGTACTGCATTACCGTATAGTTCATTTCGGGAGACAATCCCGTTAAAGTCAATGTGGTGCTGACTCGCGCTTCTTGAGATAGTACGCGGCGCGGCCAGCCGGGTTAGCCAATCGCAAAGATGGCGCTCGGCATCGTTACGGACCACGCGTGATCCTTCCGCGGCCAGCGTTCCGCTATGTGTCATTTAGCGGCCGTCTGCACCTCGAGTAAGTAAATAGATTCCCGAGATTTTTCTTCGGCGTCGCCGAGCGCTTTGAGCGCGTGAACGCCGTGCATCCAACCCAATGACAACGACAGCTGCATGAACGAACGTCGACGCCCGCCTCGTCGGGGCCGCGGGCCGCGCCCCCAGCAAAGCCCTACACAAGATTATTCGGGTGACTCCAGCCCGTACCGCGACAGCCCCGCGGCACCGACTTCGTCACCGGATGGTTTGGGCAGCGGTGCGGGCGATGTCCCGAGCACCCCGGTGCCGGAAGTGAATGGGCCTCGTGATTCGGGACGCGGTCCCGCGCGAGAAGGAGGGGGTGGACAGCAGCGAGGAGACGGCCGGTTTGACAGATCCAACGGCCGGCGTGGGCGGCGGCGCCCACGGAACAGCGGCCCGCGTCCCGAGCACGCGAGCCCGGCGGTCCAGATCGCAATCGTTCCGGATGGGACTATTGAAGGATGGTTCGACGCTTCTCGAGAGGGTGGCTTTGTGCGCCGCGCGTCAGCCAGCTATCTGCCTGAGCCAGGTGACCCTTACGTTCCTCCCAATGTCGTGCGGCAGTACGCGCTTCGTCGCGGCGACAAAATCGAAGCTTCGGTGGGCCAGGATCACCGCGGAAGAACCACGGTTGCCGAAGTAACGTCCGTAAATGCGCGGGACCCCAACGCAGGTTCGAGGCGCCCCGACTTCTCCTCACTCACCGCAACCTATCCTGAGCGCAAGCTCACATTGGAGACGGGACGTCCCGCGAAGGTCGGCCCAGAACTAACGCGCCGCGCGATCGATCTTATCGCGCCTATCGGTTACGGTCAGCGCGCGCTCATTGTTGCTCCCGCCCGCGCCGGCAAGACGATGCTCCTTCAGGCGATCACTGAAGGCGTCGCGATCAACCATCCGGAAGCGGTGTTGCTGGTTCTTCTCGTAGATGAACGGCCTGAAGAAGTCAGCGAGATGATTTCGTGGGGCCGCGGTGAAGTGGTAGCCTCGAGCTTCGACATGCCGGCCGACAGACATGTGGATGTCGCCGAGATGACACTGGAACGGGCGCGGCGGCTGGTGGAGGAAGGGAGAGATGTGGTTATCGTGCTCGACTCGATTACACGTCTGGCGCGCGCACACAATACGGTGGATCGCGGAACTGGACGAACGCTGAGTGGTGGCCTTGACGCAACCGCAATGGCCAAGCCGAAAGCGTTCTTCGGATCGGCACGCTCCGTCATGGATACGGTGGGTGGAGGCTCTCTCACGATTATCGCTACCGCACTCGTCGAGACCGGGTCGCGAATGGACGACGTAATCTTCGAAGAGTTCAAGGGAACTGGTAACTGTGAGATCAAGCTCGACCGCTCGCTCGCCGAGAAGCGCATCTATCCGGCGATCGACATCGGGACGAGCGGCACGCGGCGCGAGGACAAGCTTTTCCGGCCCGACCAGATAGATGCGGTGTTCACGCTTCGGCGTGGGCTGCACCAGATGCCGCCCCAGGCGGCAATGGAATGGCTGATCAAGCGGATAGCTGGCACGCCAGGAAACGACGCTTTGCTTGCCGGGCTGTAACAGTTCGTGACTGAGGTGGGGCATACCGGCTTCGGTAGCGCCGGCCGCGTGATCCTTCGACCGCCTTTGGGTTAGCATAGAGGGCATCCCCTTCACTTCTTTTGGTCTTGCCTGAACGTTTTCCGGATCAGCGTCATTTGTCATTGTCATGTCCTGTAACTGCTTCGCCGATCGTAGCCCTGCTCGGCGCGGTGTGCCTTCTGGTCGGAATTTCTGCTGGCACACTACCAGCGCAGGACGACGAGTTGGAGCGTCCCGAAGTCCTCAAGCTTGTTTTTGAGGGTGTGGATAAAGCCAACAAAGGCGAGTTGCAGAGGAGCATCGCAACCGAGGAATCCCACTGCAAGAATCTGCTGGCAAAGCCTTTCTGCCTTTTCACCAAGTGGAAGATTTTCTACGACCGGCACTATCTGGAAGAAACCGAATTCCGGAGGGACGTCCTTCGTATTCGCGTGTTCTACTGGAAACGTGGGTACCGCGAGGCCGAGGTTGACACCGTAGTTCAGCGAGGTGACAAGGGCGTACGCATAACCTTCAAGATCGACGAAGGACGCCCGACCCGGGTCAGCTCCATTGTCGTGCGCCGCGCAGGCGATGTGCTGACCAACCGCGAAGTTGGGAATCTCATGCGGATTCGTGCCGGCGAGCCACTCGACCTGTTCGCTCTCGACTCCAGCAAGGTTCTGCTGCGCGACCGTCTCTTCGAGCGGGGTTACGCCGATGGCGATGTAATTGTCGACACAGTGGTGGTGGACGACTCGCTCAAGACAGCAGCGATCCAGATGACGGTCCTTCCAAAATGGCGCACTACGGTCGGGAAGATCACGATCAAGGGAGACAGCAACATCTCCGAACGAACTATCCGGAATTCGCTTGTGCTCAAGGAAGGTCGCGTGTACCGCCGCTCCGATCTGCTGCAAAGCCAGCGCAACCTGTATGAGTCGAATCTCTTCCGCCAGGCGACGATAGTCATTCCGCCAAAAGGGGATAGCACAAAAGAGATCGAGGTGTCGGTGCGCGAGGCCCCGCTTCGGGAAATGCGGACGAGCGGCGGATTCAACACCGTGGACTTCATTCAGCTGGAACAGCGCTTCACCAGATACAACTTTCTCGGAGGCGCCCGAAGGCTGGATCTGCGCGGCGTAGTCGGGAACATCCTCGCACCGCAGCTGAATGGCGCACTCATCTTCAAGAACGTCACCAGATCACTAACCCCCAGCGAAGAAGACGTATTTCTTCGCCCCACGTGGTCAGCGAGTGCCGACTTCACGCAACCGTGGTTTCGGGATCCCCGGAACTCCATCGGGCTTAGCATTTTCGGGCACCGCCGCAGCGCTCCCGACATTTTCATTGACAGGGGTTACGGACTGAGCGCCACGTTTACGCGTCTCATGGCGTACCGAGCACCGGCGAGTCTCAACTACAGGTTCGAGGTTACGAAGGTGGAGGCCGGCGACGTGTATTACTGTCAGAATTTCGGCGTTTGCGAGCTCAATACCATCGGTGCTCTGCGCCGGAGCCAGCATCTTTCGCCGCTGTCGCTCAGCGTTTTCACAGACCGGACAAACGATCTCTTCTACCCAACCAGCGGGTATATCCTCCGCGGGGATGCCGAGCACGCATCGGCGTTCACGTTGTCGGATTTCCGATACAACCGTGTTTTTGGTGAAGCAAACAAATACTGGGCTGTAGGCAAGCGCGGAGCGATCGCAACCCGTTTACGATCGGGGTTCGTGAGGGCTCTCGAAAGCACCTCTCTCGCCGTCGGCGAGGCAGACGATCCGCGAGGCAGCATACTGCATCCGCGCAAGCGCTTTTATGCCGGAGGATCGCAATCGGTGCGCGGCTTTGGCGAGAATCAATTGGGTCCGCGCGTGCTGACCGTGGACCCAAGCCGCCTGAAGGATGATGATCTCGAGGGCCCGGAGTGCACCGACGCCACCATAATCGATGGAAGCTGCAATCCAAACGCTGCCGATCTCCCTTCATCAGAGTTTCAACCGCGCCCAACTGGCGGCACCTCGTTGCTCGAGGGTAGCGTCGAATACCGTTTCCCGCTCTGGGACAAAATAGGAGGTGCGGTTTTCGTTGACGCGGCGGTGGTGGGAGAAGGATCCACGACGCTGGTCAAGGGAACCGGCGCGATTACACCCGGCTTCGGCTTCCGCTACTACTCCTCAGCGGGTGCCATACGCGTGGACCTCGGCTTCCGCCCGAAGCTGACGGAGGATCTTCCCGTAGTGACGCAAATCATCAGGGAGGATGGGGAAATCGAGATTCGTGCTCTCGATGCTCGCCGGCGTTACAGCCCGGTTGACGCAACAGGAGGGTTCCTCTCTGAGGTTACCAATCGACTGGCGCTGCATCTCTCGATAGGACAGGCGTTCTAGAGATGAAGCGCACGGTCGCGATCGTGGTCGCCGTCATAGTCGGGCTCGCCGCCCTCGTGGCAGCGGCTGTCGTGGTATTCACGAGCACCGATTTTGGGCGGGAGCGCGTACGCCGCTTCGCCGTTGGCAAGCTGGCCGGGGCGGCGCATGGCATAGTCCGTATCGGAAAGATTGAGGGAAATCTTACGTCTGGCGTGAAGCTGATCGACGTCTCCATAACCGACAGCTCCGGAGCGCCCTTCGTTGCTGTCGACACGGTCATAGCTGGATACAGGATCGGCAATTTCATCGACAAAAAGGTCTACCTGCACGATGTGAGGCTCGTGAGACCGACCGTCATCCTCAGCAAGCTTTCTGATGGAGACTGGAACTACGAGCGGATCTTCCCGGGTGATACCACGCCTTCTCCGGCATCCGCGCCTGGATTCGGTTCCTGGATCAGGTTCGACGATGTTGCGGTTGTTGAAGGCCGGCTCATGGTGCGAACGCCCTGGCAGCCAGACGACACACTTGCTGCGGCTGCGCGCGATAGCGCGATCACTCTGGCGCTCGGTGGCGGGGGAAGAAATCGAATAGAACGCGTGTCCGGCGGATTTCAGAAGGTAATGGAGTTCCGTCAGATCACGGGCCAGTTCCCGCGCATCAGAATCGCCGATCCAGAATCGGAGGGGATACTCGCCGAGGTGGCGACGGCGCGAATGATCGCCGAAATGTTCAGCCCCCCCGCCGCGGACGTCCGCGATCTGGCTGGGACGTTTCACATAGTGGACGACTCAGTCTACTGGCGTGATGCCCGGGCACAGCTATCGGCGTCGAAGCTCTCGAAGCTGAGCGGCACCTATTACCTGGATCCGGGAGACCTCTGGGTTCGCCTGCATGGCGATACGG
>JACDCM010000247.1 GCA_013817545.1 Gemmatimonadaceae bacterium
GTGCCCGCCTTGGCGAACGGGGTACGAACGCCCGCAATGATAGCGACCCTGTTTCCGTTACCGAAGGTAGTCATGCGAATAAGGTAGGGGAGGCGGCGACAGGGGAACAGGGAGCCGAAGACGCGGGAGGCGGAAGGCGGGAGGCGGGAGTTGGGAGGCGGGCAGCAGCGAACGAAGGCGACGGAGGTAATGGCAGGCATGCATTCTCGTCGCAGGCTCGCGCGGAGATGCTCCGAATGCTCGAGTCCCGGACTTTCGACGTGCTCATCATTGGCGGCGGAATTACGGGCTGCGGTGTGGCGCGGGATGCGGCAATGCGGGGGCTCTCGGTAGCCCTCATCGAGCGGGAAGATTTCGCGGCAGGCACCTCCGGGCGATCGTCCCGGCTTGTTCACGGAGGCCTTCGCTACCTCGAGCATGGACATCTGCACCTCGTATTCGAGGCGAGCCGGGAGCGGCGGACTCTGTCTCGCATAGCGCCGCATCTCGTAAGGCCACTCTCCTTTACCTGGCCAGTGTATGAGAATGCGCGCGTGTCGCGGTGGAAGCTTCGGGCTGGCCTTCTGCTGTACGACGCGCTGTCCCTTTTCCGCAACCTCGGCGGCCGCCGCAACCTTCGTCCAGACGATGTGGCGGCGCTCGAGCCGGGCCTCCGCGCGCTCGGCATTCAGGGCGGGGCGATTTATTACGACGCGGCTACCGACGACATGCGCCTCACGCTCGCAAATGCGCGCTCAGCCGCGGAACTGGGCGCGGCCGTGGCAAATCACGTGGAGCTCCGCGAGGTGCTGCAGGACGGAAATCTCACCAGAGCCGTAGCGATTGACACACTAACCGGTGCCACGCTTCGAATTGCCGCGCACGTTGTAGTTTCGGCGGCTGGAGCATGGACCAATGATGTGAACCGTCTCGTCAACTCGAATCACAGTGCCAGTGTACGCGGGACCAAGGGGGCGCACATCGCCGTGCCGCGCGACCGAATCGGTAACCGTGGCGCCCTCACTCTGCTGTCGCCAATCGACGGTCGAGTCATGTTCGTGCTTCCGTCCAACCACCTCACAATTATTGGCACCACCGATACCGGCTACGACGGCCCGCTCGACGACGTTCGTGCCACGCACGCAGACATCGGCTATCTCATTCGATCGGCGAACTCCTTCTTTCCGGGCGCTCACCTGGCGCCGTCGGACGTCGTGGCTGCATGGGCGGGCATAAGACCGCTTGTCGCTAGTGAGGGCGGTGATCGCGCGAGCACGTCACGCGAGCACGCGATCGAGTGGTTCACTCCAGCCATTCTCGGTATCACGGGAGGCAAGCTTACCACTTACCGGTCCATGGCCGAGGAGGCGGTAGACATGGTGGTGCGCGCCCTCGGGCGACAGCGCATTCCGGTCACCACCGCCGGCGTTCCGTTGCCAGGAGGCGGATTTGGCTCTCTGGACGATGAGTTACTTGCTGCGGAAACGGCGGTTGGCGATGCGAAGCTGGCCGAGCACCTGGTGCATGCTTACGGCAGCGAATGGCGCGATGTCTGGCGGCTTGCCGAATCAGATCTATCCCTTGCACAACCGATTTTGGAGGAGCTGCCCTACATCCACGCTGAACTGCTACACGCTGCCATGTACGAAATGCCAATGACCCTGAGTGACGTACTCATTCGCCGCCTCCACATCGCTTTCGAAACCAGGGATCACGGCCTGGCGGTTGCCGAGCACGCCGCGCGCACGCTTGCACCCATTCTTGGCTGGGATGAGGAGCGCATAATTGGTGAGCTGCAGCGCTATGAAGCGGACGCGCTGGCGATGTTTGGGGTGGATAGTGAGGCGTGAGCGGATTGGGGATTGGGGATTGGGGACCGCAATCCGCAATCCGCGATCGTGCTCAGGCCTCGCTCTTCTGCTCATGTATCGTCAGCAGTTCCATAATTTTCAGCTGGCGCGTCGAGCCCGGGAGCTTCAGCACTACGCTATCGCCTACAGCTTTGCCGACCAGGGAGCGGCCGATCGGCGACGACATCGTTACTTGACCATCCTCGAACTCGACGGCGTCTCCAAAAACCAGGTGGTAACTCTCGACGTCGCCTGTCTTCTTGTCTTCAACAACGACGCGCGATCCCAGGCCGATTTTGTCGACGGGAATTTGCGAGACATCGATTTGTGACAGCTTGCTCAAACGCTGCCGGAGTTGCCCGAGACGGGCCTGGACGAACTGCTGGCGCTCGAGCGCGGCTTTGTACTCGCTGTTCTCGCGCAGGTCACCGTGCTCCACCGCCTTCCGAATCTCGGCGGGAAGCGTGATGTTCAGCTCGTGCTGCAGTTTCTCGAGCTCGTCGCCGAGCTTCCGCTTCAGGCTTTCGATCATTTCGCAAAGCAGTTGGAGGGAAAACGCAACGCCCGGCCGGGAGCCGGGCGCGAACTTGGTTCGATCTAAACAGTGGTTCGGGGCACTACGAGTGTGGTGCTCGGTGCCTGGGTGATCGGTGCCCGGTTAAATGACGCAGCACCTGGTTGTACTTTCTGCATTCTAGTGGACTGTAACCGAAATACCAGTGGCATTTTCGGGCGACGGAGCGTCCCCAGTGGCGCCGGTACGGGCTACGGATTTGGATAGCCAGCTTCGAGTTACCGCGGTTCTGCCTGAGGCAGGCCAAGGTGCTGGTGGCGCG
Organism: Gemmatimonadaceae bacterium; assembly: GCA_013817545.1. GTDB lineage: Bacteria > Gemmatimonadota > Gemmatimonadetes > Gemmatimonadales > Gemmatimonadaceae > JACMME01. Next base: position 2,666 of record JACDCM010000247.1, read on the forward strand.
CGGTTCCTGTTAATATATCAGCAGAAGCTATGTGACGATTGTCCTCGCAGCTTGCTGATCGGCACTAGGAATACTCGCCTATCCCGGAGGAAGCAATGTTCGCTGTAACTACCCGGAATTCTCGCGCCGCGCGGAATTTTCTATCGGCTCTGGTTGTTTCTCTCGCCGTCATCGGCGCCACGGCGTGTGGCGATGACAATGACAATGGTCTCGGTCCTGGGGGGCTCGAGGGCTTATACCGTTTGGAGTCGGCTGGAGGGTTCAACGTGCCGGCAACTTTCCCCCTTGGTCCGTCCAGATTCGAGATAAGATCGGGAACCCTCGTTCTGCAAGACGGTCTCTTCGAAGCGACGGTAGCGGTTGAAATGGACGACGTTCCATCGCTCCTGACCACCGACGGAAGCTATGATCAAAATGGCAACCGGATTTTGTTCACCGGACTGGATCAGGATGGCCTCGACGTGAGCTTGACTGGCATCATCGATGGCAATACCATCTCGATCACCGACCCCGAGACCGGTTTGGCGCTCGTATTCAGAAAGAACTAGCGGTATCCCGGTCTTGCTTCACGGCCCGGTCTTTCACGATCGGGCCAATTTTGTGCCCGTCAGCATCGCTTCATGAAGCGGCCGGAACGAACGAGGTGAGGCGCATGTAAACCAGAAAGCAGGTAATGGGAGCTAGTTTCCGGTTAAATGGTACAGGTCGAAACGGTCGGGCACGTGGTGCGCATCACCATGTCAACTCGCTGGAGCCGCGCTTTCGGCTATTCTGTCAGCGCATTTCTGACGCGTGGTGTCCTCATCGACACTGGCTTTCCTGATGTCCGAGCTGACATAACGGCGTTCCTGGAACGTACACGTCCGGCGGGAGTGATACTCACGCATCAGCACGAGGATCACGCTGGCAATCTCGCGGTCGTAGCTCAAAAAAACCTTCCTTTCAGCGCATCGCCTCAGACGCTGGCCGCACTTCGACCAGCCGAGCGGGCCGGCCTGTACCGGAGGATAGTGTGGGGAACATTGCAGACACCACCGGAATCGTTTCCTGATTTCGAGCACGATGCGATGGCTCTGATCCACGCGCCCGGTCACTCGGATGATCATCACGTTGTCTGGGACGCCGACCGTGAAACGCTGTTCGCTGCTGACCTCTTCCTTGGGGTCAAGGTGCGCGTCGCGCGTCCTGGCGAAAATCCGCGGCTGCTCATTCACAGCCTTCGAGCAGCGGCGGCGCTCAATCCGCGTGTGATGTTCGACTCACATCGAGGTCTCGTCACGAACCCGGTATGGGCCCTCAATGCCAAGGCCGATTGGCTGGAGGAGATGGTGGCGGCAATCGATACCCGGATCGCGGCCGGTGGAGACGACGCGGCGATCACGCGGGAAGTGCTTGGGACTGAGGACTACGTTGGCTATGTCTCCGGTGGCGATCTCTCCAAGCGGAACTTCGTGCGTGCCGTTCGCGCGACCTTGAAAAGCGGGGAGTCGGGGGCTGGGATTGGGGAGTAGGCACTTGCAAGGGCGGCTGTCGAAGCTCGACTACCCCCGATCCCCTACTCCCCACTTCCTATCAGTAAGCTACCTGGAAGCGATGAGTAGAAGCGTCACCGCCGATACACCCAGAACCGCCGCTGTTCCGCCTACGACAGTCGCCGCAAGGCGTGCAAGTCCGAGCCACCGCCGAATGGCCGGCGCGGTAGCCTGACGGAGATCGAGATCCTGCGTCTTTTGCGCAGCCAGTCCCCATGCAGCGAATGAAGCAAGGCAGATAAACGGTATGGCAAGCAGCCAGAGACCTGGCAGAATGACTGGTACGGCAAGAGCGCCCGCGGCTCCGATGATCCCGCAGCGTACCAAACGCGTGGAATCAGCGCGCCCGACGCCTGTTGCCATAATGTTGGCAGCCGTCCGCCGCGGCAACGGCGCGGCGGGATCGAAACGCGGTGGGGTAAGCATCACTGAAAAGACGACCGGAAAGGGGCTGGTGTAACCGGGCAGGGAGCGGGGAGTGGGGAGTGAGCGGGAAACGGGAATGGGGAATCGGGAATCGGAAATCCTTGCGTTAAGCCACCGCTCGCCGAACGATGACCGAGATGTTGTTTCCCGATTCCCGACTCCCGACTCCCGACTCCCCTACCTGTGCTGCGGCAGTTTGGAATCTGATCTCTCCGATGTTACGGGTTCCCCCGACGACCGTCTGTACTCCTCCAGGAGAAGTCGCATCATCTCCGCGCGCCGGTCGAGCAGGCGCTTGAGCGGCCGCGGCTCGCGGCGCGCAAGCGCGTAAGAGGTGAGCAGCGGGAGCGCGATCGTCGAGTCCACGTACGCGACGACAGCGTCGGGAAGACGGTCTGGATCAATCTTGCCCCAGCTTACGGCTTCAGCGGGTGTCGCCCCGGAGAGACCACCTGTGTCAGGACGCGCATCGGTGATCTGCAGAAAAAAATCGTGACCACGCTCATCGATGCCGAGCACTTCCTGTATCTGGGGCTCGGTCTGCAACATGAAATTCTTGGGACTTCCTCCACCCAGAATCATCACCGCGCTTCGGCCGCCAGCGCGCTTGGCGCTGAGAACGATGGATGCCGTCTCGTTAACGTCCTGGTTCGGATCGATAAGACACTTGTTACCATCCAGCGCGAGCGCGGCGACGTTCATGCCGATGGACGAGTCGCCCGGTGAAGACGTGTAGATGGGAACGCCAGCCGAGTATGCGGCGGACAGGAGTGATTTCTGCTTTATCCCGAGCGCTCGCTCGCGCTCGCGCACGTACTTGCCGCACAGCGCATGGAATTCCGCGCTGCTCATCGCGCGCTGGAACTCGGCGGCCTGGATGATTTTGCGGAAGAATGCATCGGTGGAAAGCAGAACGTCGTATCCAAAGAAGATGTCGTAAATTCGGACTATGCCTTCTTCGCGAAGGACGACATCGCTTTCCTGCGCATTGCCGCGGTGCATGGCGAGGCCCAGTCCGAAGTGGGTGTCGTGATACAGATTGGCACCCGTCGAAATAATCCAGTCGACAAAGCCCGCTTCGATCAGCGGGATGAGCGCCGCCATGCCCAGTCCCGCCGGAGTCAACGCGCCGGTAAGAGTGAGTCCCACGGTGACGTCAGGCTCGAGCATCTTGCGTGTGAAGAGCTGCGCGGCCTCGCGAAGTCGCGCCGCATTATACGCAAGAAAAGTCTCGTCCATCAAATCAGCCACGCTTTCGCGGCCATCAATTGGGCGCGGATCGATCCGTGTGCCTTTCAGGAAGCGGCTTGCCGAGTGTCTCTTGTCACTAACGCTCTTGCCAGCCTCTCGCTCCTCTGCGGCCCGTTTCTGCTGCGCCTTGGGGCCTGCTGCGGACGACTCGCCGTGGCGCGAAGCCTTGAAGCCACCACGCTCGCGCCGCTTGCCATCCTGCTTCCCCGCTTCTCCAGACGACGGTTTTCCAGGCGTCGCTCCCCGCTTCCCTGCGGCGTCCTGCTTCCCACTCTTCTTCGCAGGCGTCGCCTCCCGCCTCCCCCCTCCCGCAGCCTGCCTTCCGCTCTGCTTCGCCATTACTCCTTCTCCATGCGCTGCGATGCCGTCAGTGATTGCGCTTCGTAAGCGGCGATCACAGTCTCAGCGACCTCTCGCGGATCATCCGTCAACAACACGAGGTCTATGTCACCAGAAGAGATTTTTCCTTCCAGCAGAACGCGGGTTTGTAGCCATCGAATCAGACCAGCCC
>JACDCM010000248.1 GCA_013817545.1 Gemmatimonadaceae bacterium
CCGGATACACGTAGCTGAAGACATGGAGCTGCGCCAGCAGCAGCGGCCAGTTCTCTCCCACTCGCTCGAGCAGGCGCTTCCATGCGAGCCCCGCACCGCACGACAGGATAAGGTGCGCAATATCCGCCATGTCGTGCCGGTGGCGTTCGCTGATGAAGAGACGATGCCAGAGCAGCTCTTCTGCTGGAGCAACACGCACGGGTGTAGCTGCGAGAATGGCCGGCCGGCTATAGCAATACCAATCGGGATCGATGAAGGAAAGTCCGCTCCCCATCCCGAAGATGATGTCCACGAAATGCTCGCCATCGAGCGCTTTCGCCAGCCAGTGCGGCTGCTCCAGGCGGGTTTGGAACCCCGCCTGCTTGAGTGCCCTCATCGCATCGGGAACAAGCTCGGGCTCCACGAACACATCCAGGTCCTTCGTCTCGCGGTATATACCGGTGTGCTCGTAGATGGCGTAGGCGCCGGCGACTACATACCGAACGCCGTTCCCGTTTAGCGCGCGAAGCGCGCGCTTGTAAACTTCACGTTCCGATTCAGGGATCCAGAAATCGCCATGGGTCACGGATTTCTGTTCCTGCGAGGAAAGATTCGCCATTCGTGTATGCCGTGGCTCGCCTCGCTCACTCACCGCCATCAGCGTCCTCTTTGTGCGATGGTGTTTTCACACTCAGTTCCGACAGGACGATTTCGAGAGACGTTCGGACGTCAGCCTTCAGAACCATTCGCATCTGCTCCAGCGCGTGAGCGTGTACTTCCGCATCGTTTGCGGCTACGCAGTCACTGGGGACGACCAGGCGGAGGTCTCTCATATACGCGTCGTTGGCGGTAAAGAGAACGCAGATATTGGTAGCCACACCTGTCAGAATCACTGTGTGAACCTGGAGATAGTCCAACAGAGTATCGAGTGTAGTACTGAAAAAACCTGAATGCTTCGGTTTGAGCACGAAGTAGTCGTCTTCGTCAGGATGGAGCTGCTGGACAATCTCACGGCCGCGGACTTCGTCTTCCAGGCAGTGACCGAGAAGCTTTTGGAGGTCCGACTGCCATCTCCCAAAGTTGTCATTGACGTAGATAGCGGGTATCCCCTCTTTCTTTGCCCTGCTCTTTAACCTGGATAGCGCAGCCGCCATGGGACGAGCCTGTTCAAGCAGTGCCTGTCCATCGTCGAACTCGAGATCGTTGATCACGTCGATGAGGAGGAGGGCCACCCCCGATTTGTCGGGGACATTGCCATGAAGATCGCGATTTCTGGATGGCATCCTGAACCCTGGTGAGCCGAGCGACTGAGCCCGGATGGTAATTGCAGCAGGCCGCCGCTTCACCTCAAAGCTGATCCGCCTGGGACGTTGCCCCTAGTGAATTGACCGCTGTCCCTCAGGATCCTCCTCGGAAAAAGCAGATACGCCGAGGGCCTCGTCGAGGTGCTTCAGAACCTCGGCGGGATCGCGCCACACGCTCCGTGCACCGGCCTGCCGCAATGTCGCCGCATCGCTGCCCCCGCAAGTAACACCCACAAACGCTACTCCGGCCCGGCGGCAGGCCTCACCGTCGTGTGTCGTGTCGCCGACCATGATGCAGGAGTCTGGGCTGCTCTTGAGCTTCTTTACAGCGGCAAGGATGATGTCGGGATCCGGTTTCGACGCGTCCGCGTCATCCGCTGACGTGGTTTCATCGACCTTTTTTCGAAAGTCGGTGCCTGCGCTTTTCATCACCGCCTCCAGGTACTTCATGTCGCTGGAAGTGGCGATCGCAATTGTGATTTCGCGACAACGAAGTTCATCCAGCAGTTCCGAAGATCCGGGAAAGACCGCGAATGTGGCTCGGCCCGCTGTATCGAGAAATGCCTTGCCATGCGCTTCTCGAAGCGCATCTCCGTCTCGCTTGTCCCCTTCGTCACCAATTATCGAGGGTACCAGCTTGTCGCCACCCTTCCCGACTTCGGGAATAATGCGTGCCTTGGCGACGTCGTAGCCGAGTTGGTTGAATGCGTTGTGCCAGGCGTCGACATGGGCGCCGTTGGTATCGACGAGGGTACCATCGAGGTCAAAAATCACCGACTGGGGTTTCATGCGCGCATGGATTAAAGTCTGCCTGGAGTCTGGCCCAACTACGAGGTGCGTTTGCAGGAACCGTGCTCTGAAGAGGAAATCACGGGACGCTAACGAGGGCCTTCCCGTCTAGCGGAAAAGCCCTCGTCGTAAAGTGGACCCGGCCGGCACTGCCCCGGCGTCCGAGCATAGATCTACCGACGCGCCTACGTGCGTAGCCTACCGATTAAGGTCTCCAGACGCTGGCCGGTAGGCCTCCCACGTCTGGACAAGTTTCCTAAAGTCTCACTCCAACGACCGGAAACGCGCCGCGGAGCCAGCCCGGATTTTCGATACTCATGCGCCGCCCCGGACGGGCTGCCTCATGAGCACTGCCGGAGTAACCTAAGTTACGCGGCTAGAGCCAAGTTGTTGTTGGCGATTGAAAGTTTGCCGAGTGTTTTACCAGGAGCTCAGCACCTGGGCACGCTACGCCGATTCCACCACACCCGTCGAAACTGGTTCGGGCCCTAAAGTGTATCGGTAGGATAAGTTTAATGGCTCGGAGGGATAGTTTGCAAGGACTTGGGCCGGGTAATATCAGTGGGACTTGTCAATTCAGTGTCATACGGGGGCCGAGTTGTCGAATTGAATGGTAATCCGCAACAACATGTCAGTTCTCAGCTTGGCGCGACTCTTCTAAAGTGAAACATTGACTGTCGTTTCCGAATGGGCGGTTCGCTGTGCAGTTGCGGCAATGCGCGGAGCGACTAAGCCAGATCCGGGGACGAGATCGCGCCACTCGGAAAAAAAAAGCAACTTCTTTGACAGGATGAAAGGATGCACAGGATGCGCGAAAGCGTCGGGAACTACTTGTATGCTGCTCATCCCGTCTTGTTCGTACGGAGCGTACGTGACGTATTTCTGTTAATTCACGCAGCTGGGCCCTGGGCGCTGCAGGTCACATGGGTAATTCTGGCAGCAGCGTACGCAGCGCCAAAGCCGTTATCGATGTTCACCACCGTTACCCCCGATGCGCAACTATTCAGCATGCCCAAAAGTGCAGCGATGCCCCCAAAGCTGGCTCCGTACCCCACGCTAGTCGGCACAGCGATCACAGGAACCCTGGTAAGTCCCCCGACTACAGACGGAAGCGCACCCTCCATTCCCGCGACGACTATGATGACCGCCGCTTCCGCCAGAGACTCTCCTCGCGCCAGGAGGCGGTGAATTCCTGCGACCCCAACGTCTGTCAGCCGCTCCACTTTATCCCCAAGAGCTCGGGAGGTTGCGGCCGCCTCTTCAGCCACCGGAAGATCGCTGGTGCCGGCTGTGATGATCAGAACCGTGCCCATTCCCTCCTGGGGAGACAGTTCGCATTCCAGATACGCTGTTCTTCCAAGCTTGTTTACTTCTATTTGCGGAAAACGCTCTAGCAGCGCGGCACGGGATGAATCATCCGTCCGGGTTATGAGTACCGCATCTCCGTTCTGCGCAATGCGTTCAGCGATTGCGACGACCTGTTCGGGGGTCTTCCCGGCCGCGAGGATGACCTCGGGAAATCCCTGGCGTAGCGCTCTGTGGTGATCGATACTGGCAAACGGGAGGGATTCCGTCGGAAGCATTGCCAGCTTTCCAAGTGCACTTTGCGGAGTTGCAGCCCCGCTAGCGACCTGCCGCAAGAGCTCTAGAACCCGCTCAGCATTCACGCTCAGGCTGAAATGAAGTGGGACACCGGCCCAACGTTCATGCCGCGGCCGGAGTCGCGTCGATAGGCGCCTCCGCTAAAACATCGCCGAGCTGCACGCCGTCCAGGTAATCGCCGAAAATACCCTCCACCTCACCGAGCGATTCGACAGCGTGTAGACGTCGACGCAAGTCGGCCGAGCCGGGCAGACCTTTCACGTACCAGCCCAAATGCTTTCGGAACTCGATCGCTGCGCCGCGAGGATCGTTCTCATACGAATCCGCCATGCGAGCGTGCTCTATGGCTATCGCAAACCGTTCCGGCACCGAAGGTTGGGACGGCTCAGGCCTGCCATCCAGCATCGCGCGGGCCTGAGTGAATATCCACGGTTGCCCAAAGGAGCCACGTGCGATCATGACGCCAGCGCATCCTGTTTGCCGGTGCATGCGGACAGCGTCATCCGCCGTCTTGATGTCACCGTTACCAAGCACTGGAATTTCGAGTGCGGCAACGACGGCGGCAATTTCATCCCAGCGGGCGGCGCCCGAGTACATTTGCGCTCGGGTTCGCGGGTGCAATGCCAGCGCTCGGGCACCGGCATCCTGACATCTCAGTGCGATCTCAACTGGATTGCGCATATCCTCGCTCCAGCCGCTTCGTATCTTGACAGTCACCGGAAGGTGGGTGTTACGAGAAACAGCGCGAATGACGTCTTTGACCAGACCCATATCCTTGAGGCAGCCCGAACCGCCGTTGCGCTTCACCACCTTCTTGACAGGGCAACCGAAGTTGATATCCACGAATTCGGGGGCGAACACGTCTGTGACGCATGCGGCCGCCTCCCCCATGGCGTGCGGATCGGCCCCGAATATCTGAACACCAATAGGGCGTTCTTCGTGATCGAAGCGAAGTTTTGCCAGCGTAGCTGGAATTTCGCGACGAATTCCTTCCGCCGACAGAAACTCCGTTACGACTACGTCGGCGCCAAAGCGACGGCAAAGGCGCCGGAATGGTGCCTCCGACACCCCCGCCATCGGCGCGAGATACAAGGGAACTTCATGAGCCAAAGGGAATGGAAATCGCATTGAATCGAAAGGTATCGACGCTGCGAAGTGCGTGCAACGTCGGTATTTGACACGGTTTCGGCGTCTGCGTTAAACTTCCGATTGTAAGTCTGTAATTACGGCACAAGGCAGGTAATTACGTTCGAAGCCACAGTAGCGATCAATCGCATCTGAAAAAAACAGGTCACACAGAGCGCCGCAGGCCGATCCGCGGCAACCAGGGCCGTTGCAACGACATACCGTCTTACTACTTACGACTGTCCAAGGAACGCGATGGAACTGCGCGAATTTTTCACGGAAGATGCAATCAAGCTCGAGCTCGATTCCACCAACAAGGACGATGTGCTGAAGGAGCTGATCTCGCTCCTGAAGCTTGATGAGAAGGCCGAAGTAATGCTTTACAAAATGCTTAAGCGTCGAGAAAACCTCGGCTCAACCGGAATTGGCCGATCGATAGCGATACCGCACTGCCGTTCTCTGGTAGTCAACAAGCTTCGCGTCGCGTTCGGTCGCAAGACCGCCGGCGTCGACTTCCGGGCGATAGATGGCAAGACCGTCAATTTCTTTTTCCTCATCGTGGCGCCACCACTTGAGATTTCGAACCAGTATTTGCCTGTCCTTGGCAAAATTGCGCAATTCAGCAAGGAGCCGGACGTTCCTCAGAGGCTAGTGGAGCTCGCGGAACCCAGGGAGTTTCTGCAGCTTCTTGAAGAAAAGAACGTGTAAAGCAGGTAAGGCTGGGAGGATGAGTGCAACCAGTCGATGAGAGGAAACGGTCAACCCGTACCAGGGGATTGCTTCGCCGCTGCGCGGCTCGCAATGACTTAACGACCCATCCCCACCTCCTTTCGCCGTTTCATTCCCATTCGATTGTCGCCGGCGGCTTGGAGCTCACGTCGTATACGACGCGGTTCACTCCGTCCACCTCGTTGATGATGCGATTCGAGATTGCCGCGAGCGTCGCGGCCGGAAAGGGATACCAATCGGCTGTCATCCCGTCCTGACTGGTTACGGCACGAAGAGCGACTACGTTGTCGTACGTCCGCTCGTCGCCCATGACCCCAACGCTTCGCACCGGGAGGAGAACGGCGAAGGCCTGCCAGATGTCGTCATACAGCCCTGCTTCCCGGATACCCTCAAGGTATATCGAGTCGGCTTTTCGCAGAACCTCGAGTGACTCCGGCGTTACTTCGCCGAGGATCCTGATTGCGAGTCCGGGGCCTGGAAACGGGTGTCTGCCAACCATTTCTTCCGGCAGCCCCAGCTCCCGTCCAACATTTCGCACCTCGTCCTTGAACAGTTCGCGGAGGGGCTCGATCAGCCGGAATTTCATTCCCGGCTTGAGACCTCCCACATTGTGGTGCGTCTTGATCGTCTGAGAAGGGCCACCGTGCGGCGACGCCGATTCGATGACGTCCGGATACAGAGTTCCCTGCACCAGGAACGTCGCGTCGTTTCCGGCTTCAGAAGCCGCATCCTCGAACACGTCGATGAAGGTGTGGCCAATGCGCCGCCGCTTCTCCTCGGGATCAGTGACGCCTGCGAGGGCCGCAAGAAACCGGGCACGAGCATCAACCACGACCAGATCGAGGCCCAGGTG